>JALSSK010000406.1 GCA_026984335.1 Rhodothermales bacterium | reverse complement strand
ATCGCTCGCGAAGCGCGGCGCGCGCGGAGAAACGCGGCTCCGGCTATCGCTCGTCGATGGGCTTGACCTTCAGGTCGCGCGGGCCCACGTATTCGGCGCGGGGACGGATGAGACGGTTCGCCCTCCACTGTTCGAGCAGGTGCGCCGTCCATCCGGTGACGCGGCTCATGGCGAAGATCGGGGTGAAGAGGTCGGAGTCGAGGCCGAGCATGTGATAGACCGAGGCGCTGAAGAAGTCCACGTTCGGATAGAGCCCTTTCTCGCGCTCCATCGTCTCCATGATCTTCACGCTGTACTCGTACCACTTGCGTTGCCCGCGCTCCTCGCTGAGTTCTTCGACCATTTCGCGGAGGATGGCCGCGCGCGGGTCGAGCGTTTTGTAGACCCGGTGCCCGAAGCCCATGATGCGCTCTTTTCGGGCGAGCTTTTCCTGCACGTATGCGACCGGGTCGCGGCCCGAGCGGTCGATCTCGAGGAGCATGCGCATCACCTCGATGTTGGCCCCGCCGTGGAGGGGTCCCTTGAGCGCGCCGATGGCCCCGGTGATGGCCGAGTACATGTCCGAGAGCGTCGCGCCGATGACGCGGGCGGCGAACGTGGAGGCGTTGAGGCCGTGCTCGGCGTGGAGGACCAGGCACGTGTCGAAGGTGCGTTCGGCGGCGCTCCCGGGTTCCTCGCCGCCCAGCATGTAGAGGAAGTCGAAGGCGGTGGAGCCGCGCCGGAGGGGGCGCACGGGTTCGAGCCCCTTGCGCAGCCGGTCGAAGGCGGCGATGATCGTCGGGATGCGGGCCGTCAGGCGAATGGCCTTGCGGTAGTTGGCCTCGGGCGAATGGGCGTCGGCTTCGGCGTCGAAGAGGGCGAGAGCGGAGACACAGGTGCGGAGAGCGGCCATCGGGTTGGCGTCTTCCGGGGTCATGCGCAGGAGGTCCGTCACCATCGGCGGCAACTCGCGCTCGGTCTGAAGGTGCTGCATGAGCTCGTCGCGCTCGCGACGGTCGGGCAAACGACCGTTCCACAGCAGATAGGCGACTTCCTCGAAGGAGGTGTGCGCGGCCAGGTCGAAGATGTCGTAGCCGTGATAGATCAGCTCCCCCTTCTTCCCGTCGATGAAGGAGAGGGAGGAGTCGAGCGCTACGACGCCTTCGAGGCCGCGCGCCCGGTGAACCGGGGTCTCTTGCTTTGCCATGGATGCGTGGGACGAGAAGTGAAAGGGTGCGGGCGAATATACGGAAACGCTTCCGTCCCGGCGCGAATTTATGTGGAAAGGCAGCGCTCGGACGCGCCCTTCGGTTGCTCGCCCTTCGAGGCGCTCGTCCGCGCGCTCCGGGGAGGAGCGCCTGTCCCCCAGGCACGCAGGCAGGGACGACCGGCCCGTCGCCCCTGCCTCTCGCGTGCTTCTGCCCGATGCAGGCCTCCGGGGGACAAACGCCGGGCGCTTAATTGAAGCCTTGCCCCGAGACGGCCGGCGGCGCGTCCTGGTTGGCGACCTGCCACGCCGTGGCGAAGATCAGCCGGGCGCGGTTGGCCATCTGCGGGTAGTCGATCTTCTCGGGCTCGTCGTCGAGGCCGTGGTAGTCCTCGTGCGTGCCGTTGAAGAAGAAGATGAAGGGGATGTTGTGCTTGCCGAAGTTCCAGTGGTCGGAGCGGCGGTAAAACTGGTTGGGATCGTCTTTCGTGTTGAAACGCTCGTTCAGGTCGAGGTCGAGGCCGGTGACCTGATTGACCCGCTCATTGATTTCGTGCAGTTCCCGGGAGATCAGGTTCGAGCCGATGATGTAGACGTAGTTGTCGGGTCGGTCGCCGGGATAGGTGGGGTCGCGGCGGCCGATCATGTCGATGTTCAGGTCGGTGACGACGTTTTCGAGCGGGACGACCGGTTCGGTGTCCGTGAAGTACTGCGATCCGAGCAGCCCTTTCTCCTCTCCGGTGACGTTGAGGAAGAGGACCGAGCGGCGGGGTCCGTAGCCGTCGGCCTTCGCCCGGGCAAAGGCCTCGGCGATTTCGAGGACGGACACCGTGCCCGAGCCGTCGTCGTCCGCGCCGTTGTTGATCGTGTCCCCCTCGCCCTGCGTCCTGCCGATGTGGTCGTAGTGCGAGGAGACGACGACGACCTCGTCCTTGAGGGCGGGGTCGGAGCCTTCGATGAAGGCGATCACGTTCTCGGTCGTCGCCTCGTACGTTTCATACGAGAGCTTGCTTTCGACCGTCGTCCCTTCCACTTCGAAGACGACCGGCTTGAGGTTCGTGTCGATCTCGGCCTTCACCTCGGCGAGGGTGCGGCCCGTCGGCGCGAGGATCTTGTCGGCGAACGCCGAGGAGATCACGTAGATCGGCGGAAACCGGAAGCCGCCGTCCTGCGGCTGAAGCGACAGGTTGCCCACGCCGCCCTGCCGCGCGGCGGCCTCGGCGGCCATCTCGGCGACGCTCCTGTCGGCGCGCGGCCCGACGTCGTTGACGAGGAGGATGCCCCGGGGCAGCCCTCCCTGCATGAGGCGCTGAATCTTGGCGTTGGCGCTCCCCGTGGTCCACGACGAAGGCGCGTGGTCGGGCGTCGGGAGGAGGCTCGTTTCGGCGTCTTTGAGCGGTTCGTCCCGGAGGATGAGCAGCCACTTGTCGGAGTAGTCGATGCCCCGGGCCTCGAGCGCGGCGTACTCGTTGAAGCCGAGTTCGTCGTCGGCGATGCCGTAGCCGCCGAAGACCACGCCGGCGCTGACTTCGGGCACGGCGCCGAAGGCGAAGTAGGCCTGGTCGTCGTGCTCGGTGGGCGAGAAGACGCTCGTCGCCACCGGCGCTCCGCCGGCGTTCACCGTCAGGCGCGCCTCACGCAGCCGCCGTCCGTAGACCGTGAAAGGCTGGAAATACGCCTCGGGGGCCATCGGGTCGTCCGTCTCGGCGGTTCCCCGGGGTTCGAGGCCCATCTTCCGGTACTGCGCGGCGAGATAACGGGCGGCGAGCTTCTGCCCGCGCGTGGTCGTCTCGCGTCCTTCGAAGAGGTCGGAGGCGAAGAGATAGAGGTGCGCGGCGAGGTCCTCGGGCGTGATGGTGGCCTGATACCGCTTTACCACGTCCGGCGCGTCGAAGACGGTGGGCGTGGCGCCCGGCGAGGCCATGCGGACCGGGGCGTCGCCGGCCTGTGCGAAGAGCGCGGCAGGGGTCGCGAAGAACAAAAGCGCCGTCAAAAGACGCGCAGTGTGAAGTCGGCTGAAAACGAACATGTGTGACGGAGGTTGATGGTGAAAAGACGGGGGGAGCGCGTGCGAGCCCATGCATAACGTTTCCGCATGGGCGTTTATGATGCGGCGGGATCCTCGCACGGCCTCCGTTTTCTTCGGACGTTCGAGGCCGTAGTTTCAACCGGCCCGGCGTTCGAACGATTTCCTCCTTCGCGCCCCGACGCCGTTCAGATCAGGTTGCGGCGTTTGTTCAGATAGGCGAGCAGGGCCGTATTGTACGGCTCGGCGGTGTCGAGTTCGAGGAAGTCGACGTTGAACTCGCGACAGCGGCGGCGGAAGCGTTCGCTGAAGACGCGGACGGCCTCGGCGTAGTTCTCGCGCAACTGCGCCGGCTGCAGGGTGATCTCCTCGCCGGTCTCCATGTCGCGGAAGAGCATGGGCACGTCGGGGAAGCGGAAGAGCCGTTCGGTCTCGCTTTCGAGCACGTGGAAGACGAGCACCTCGTGTCCCCGATAGCGGAGATGACGGAGCGCCTTGAGCAGATCCTCGTGCGCGGCAATGTTCTCGAAGAGGTCGGTGATGACCACCACGAGCGAGCGGCGGGAAATGCGCTCGGCGACTTCGTTGAGCACGGAGGCGGCGCTGGTCCGGCGGGTCCCGGCAGGGGGCGCATCGGAGAGGCGCTCGAGCGCGGCGAGGAGCCGGCGGAGATAGCCCGGCGTGCTCTTCGGAGGCCGCAACGTGTGGATCTTTTCGTCGAACGCGATCAGCCCGGAGGCGTCGCGCTGTTTGATCATGAGAAAATGGAGCGCGGCGGCGAGGTAGGACCCGTATTCAAGCTTCGAGAGCGGGGCCGTGTGCCGGTACCGCATCGACGGCGAGGTGTCGAGCACGACGTAGTGCCGGAGGTTGGTCTCCTCCTCGTACTGCTTCACGTAGTGCCGGTCCGTTTTGGCGTAGACCTTCCAGTCCACGTGCCGCAGCTCGTCGCCGGGGTTGTACGGGCGGTGCTCGGCAAACTCGACGGAGAAGCCGTGGTACGGGCTTTTGTGGAGGCCGGTGATGAAGCCCTCCACGATGAGCCGCGCCCGCATCTCCATGTTCTTGAGTTGCGAGATGATGACGGGATCGAGGTAGCGAAGGGCGGTGTCGGGGCCGGGCACGGGGCGTTCGGGATGGGTGCGGAGGGGCGAGCGGCGGGGAGGAAGGTTTGAACGCCGGCGAAACGTTCGGTTCCGCACGGCACGGCGCCGGCGGTCTTGCCGGGCATTCCCTCACGCGCCGGCGCTCGCATCCGACTACGGACGTATCGGGCAATAGCCGACGGACGCCCGGCGCGCCCCGCACGATCTTTCGCGCAAACGATGGGCGCGGCGTGTGGGGACGATGGGCGCGGCGTAAGGGAAGGTCCGCCCGTCTTTTTTTCGCCGTTCCACGCGCGCGGCGCGAAAATGCGGGAGATCCCTTCGTTTTAGAAGAGAGACGGGCCGGCGTCGCGTGTTCGGAGACCGGAAAAGGCGCTTGACAATGGTTTTCAAACGGCGTAACGTTTCATGCGTCCGAAAAAACAGACCAGACGCCGCCGCGTCGTGGGCGCGCCTATCCCGATGCGGCAGCGCCGCCGGAGCAATTGAATTGATAGGCTCCGTCGCGAAACGCCCGTCCTTTTTCACGCTGCCGTCCCCTTCATGTCCCGATCATTTTCCCGCAGTCTTGCGACTGGAAGCGCTTCCGAAAAACCCTGAAAGCAACCCGGCCGCATGGGGCAGATGACGTGTCCATAGATCGAAACAGCTGGTTTTCCACCCCAACAAACGGAGAAAGTCCATGGAAGCGGTTATGTCAGATCTCGATATGTTCATGAACTACCTCGAGGCGCGCAGCCCGGGCGAGCCTGAGTTTCATCAGGCGGTGCGGGAAGTGTCGGAGAAGGTGCTTCCGTATATCGAGACGCATCCGGAATATGCGCGGGCGCGCATTCTCGAACGGATGACCGAGCCCGATCGCGTCATCATGTTCCGGGTGACGTGGGAGGACGACGAGGGCAACGTTCAGATCAATCGGGGCTATCGCGTGCAGTTCAACGGCGCCATCGGGCCGTACAAGGGCGGGCTGCGTTTTCACCCGTCGGTGAACCTGAGCATCCTGAAATTCCTCGGCTTCGAACAGATCCTGAAGAACAGCCTGACGGGCCTGCCGATGGGCGGCGGCAAAGGCGGCTCCGACTTCGACCCGAAGGGCAAGTCGGACGCCGAGGTGATGCGTTTTTGCCAGTCGTTCATGAGCGAACTCTTCCGGCACATCGGCAAGAACGTGGACGTGCCCGCCGGCGACATCGGGGTGGGCGCGCGTGAGATCGGCTATCTCTTCGGGCAGTACCGGCGGCTGAAGAACGAGTTCACCGGAACCATGACGGGCAAGGGACTCTCGTACGGCGGAAGCCTCATCCGCCCCGAAGCCACCGGCTACGGCAACGTCTACTTCGCGGCCGAAATGCTCAAGACCCGCGGCAAGACCCTCGACGGCAAGACGTGTCTCGTCTCCGGCTCGGGCAACGTGGCGCAGTACACCACCGAGAAACTGATCCACCTCGGCGCAAAAGTGGTCACGCTCTCGGATTCGTCGGGCTTCATCTACGACCCGGACGGCATCACGCGCGAGAAGCTCGACTTCGTCATGGATCTGAAGAACAACCGGCGCGGGCGCATCAAGGAATACGCGGACAAGTTCGGCTGCGCCTACTATCCGGGCGAAAAGCCGTGGAACGTGCCGTGCGATCTGGCTTTCCCCTCGGCCACGCAGAACGAGATCACGGCCGGCGACGCGCGGGCGCTGCTCGAGAACGGGTGCTACCTCGTCTCGGAAGGGGCGAACATGCCCACCACGTATGAGGCCACGAAGCTCTTCGAAGAGGCGCGGATTCTCTTCGGGCCGGGCAAGGCGGCCAATGCGGGCGGCGTGGCCATCTCCGGTCTGGAGATGACGCAGAACTCGATGCGGCTGACGTGGACGCGCGAACAGGTGGAGGAGAAACTGCAGGAGATCATGCAGCGCATCCACGAGCAATGCCTGGAATACGGCTCGACGAACGGGTATTGCGACTACGTGAAGGGCGCGAACATCGCGGGCTTCGTCAAGGTGGCCGATGCGATGTTGGCCTATGGCGTCGTGTAAGTCCGGCAATCCTCTCCCATGCCGCGAAGCCGGGGCGTCCACAGCGGGCGTCCCGGCTTTTTTCGAGGCGGGCGCCGCCGAACTTTCGCCGGGGACGGGCGTCCGAGAGGTCGGGTGTGCGAGGGGCGCACGCCGTCGATGAAGCGGACCTCTCAGGCGCATGAACGAGCGCGTACGGGCGGAAACGGCGGGGCGGGATACGCTGGTGCGGTTGCGGCGTCTGACGAAGACGTACCGCGAGGGCGAGCGCGAGCGCGCGGTGTTGCGCGGCGTCGACGCCGACGTCGAGCGGGGCGCTTTCGTGGCGCTGGTGGGACGCAGCGGCTCGGGCAAGAGCACCCTCCTGAACCTCATCGCCGGCATCGACCGGCCCACCGGCGGCGAGGTGATCGTCGGTGGGACGAACCTCACGCGGCTCCCGGAAGAGGAACGCACGCGCTTCCGCCGCATGCACATCGGCTTCGTCTTTCAGTCGTTCAACCTCATCCCGACGCTGACCGTGGCGGAGAACGTGCTCCTGCCGCTCGAACTGGGCGGGCGCACGGGGGCGGCGGAGCGGGCAAAGGCGCTCGCCTTCCTCGACGAGGTGGGCCTCGCCGACCGTGGGGAGAGCTTCCCCGACCGGCTCTCGGGCGGTGAGCAGCAGCGCGTGGCCATCGCCCGCGCGCTCGCCCACGATCCGCTCCTCGTCCTCGCCGACGAGCCCACGGGCAACCTCGACTACGACACCGGGCGGCAGGTGATGGAGATGCTCCACCGCCTCGTCCGGAAGGCGGGCACGACCATGCTCGTCGTCACGCACGACCGCGACTTCCTCGACGCCTCGGACCGCATCTTCACCCTCCGGAGAGGCGTCCTCGAAGCGGGCGCACCCGCCCATCTCAAGGTCTGACGCGGCCTCCGCTTCCGAAAGATGTCCATGAGTCCCCTCCTCTTTCGCTCCAGTCTCAGGTATCTCGTCCGCCATCCGTGGCTGCCGGCGCTGTCGATCCTCGGCGTGGCGCTGGGGGTGGCGGTGGTGGTCGCCATCGACCTGGCGAACGGGAGCGCCCGGCAGGCCTTCGCGTTGTCGGCGGAGACGGTTACGGGGAAGGCGACGCATCAGATCGTCGGAGGGACGGAGGAGGGCCTGCCCGAAGCGGTCTACCGACGCCTGCGCGTTGACCTCGGCATCCGGAAGGCCGCGCCGGTGGTGGCGGGCTACGTGACGACCGACGGCGGGGACGGGCGCACGTTCCAACTGCTCGGCGTCGATCCGCCGGCCGAGGGGCCGTTCCGCCCCTATGCCGCCACGGCGTCGGGGCTGGACCTCGGCGCGTTCATGACGCGGCCCGGCGCGGCGATCATGGCGGCGCGGACGGCGGCGGCGATGGGCCTCGGCCTCGGCGACACGCCGGCCGTGCGCGTGGAGGGGACGCGACGGACGCTCCGCCTCGTGGGGCTCCTCGAAGCGGAAGACGACCGGAGCGCACAGGCCACGGCGAACCTCATCGTGGTCGACATCGCCACGGCGCAGGAACTCTTCGGGCGCATGGGCCGCCTCAGTCGGATCGACCTCATCGTGCCCGAAGGGGAGGCGGGAAAGGCCATGCTCGCCCGGATCAGGGCCGCCTTGCCGGAAGGCGCGGAGGTCGTGCGGTCCTCCTCGCGCACGGAGACCGTCGAACAGATGACGCGGGCCTTCGAGCTCAACCTGTCGGCGCTCAGCCTGCTTGCCCTTGTGGTGGGGATGTTTCTGATTTACAATACGATGACCTTCTCGGTCGTGCAACGTCGTCCGCTCATCGGACGGCTCCGGGCCCTCGGTGTGACGCGGCGCGAGGTGTTTCGGCTCGTGCTCGGCGAGGCGTTTTTCATCGGGGTGACGGGCACGGGCATCGGGATCGTGCTCGGGGTGGTGATGGGGCGGGGGCTCGTGCACCTGGTCACGCAGACGATCAACGATCTGTATTATGTGGTGACGGTGCGGCAACTCTTTCTCTCGCCGTGGACGCTCGGGAAGGGCGCGGCGCTCGGTCTCGTCGCGACGCTGGCGGCTTCGCTCGCGCCGGCCTATGAGGCCGCGACCGCGCCGGCGAGCACGGTCCTTCAGCGCTCACGGACGGAGACGCGGATGCGTCGTCGCGCGCCGCATCTGGCGCTCGGGGGCCTCGCGCTCGGGCTCGGCGGGCTGGGGCTCCTGCTGCTTTCGGGGCGAAGCATCGTGCTCAGCTATGCCGCGCTCTTCGCCCTCATCATGGCCTTCGCCCTGGCGACGCCGCTGGCCGTGACGGGCTTTGCGCGCATGGCGCGTCCGGGCATGGGACGCGCCTTCGGCGTGCTCGGGCGCATGGCCGCCTCCGGCATCGTCGCCGCGCTCAGCCGAAGCGCCGTGGCCGTGGCCGCGCTCATGATCGCGCTGGCCTCCACCATCGGCGTCGGGGTGATGGTGGACAGCTTCCGCGTGACGGTGGAGACGTGGCTGGGCTATGCCCTGCAGGCCGACGTCTACGTGCAGCCGCCGAGCCTCGTCTTCCGTGAGGCCGACGCGACGCTCCGGCCGGAGGTGGTCCGGCGCCTGGCCGAGACGCCGGGCGTGGCCTCGGTCTTCTCCGTGCGCCGCCTCGACGTAGCCTCCCCGCAGGGGCCGACCCGCGTGGTCGCTCTCGACGCGGGGCCGCGCACCCCCGACGCCTTCCGCCTCAAGCATGGCGACCCGGACGCGCTA
>JALSSK010000405.1 GCA_026984335.1 Rhodothermales bacterium | reverse complement strand
ATGACGGGTGGTTTTTTTATGCACGAAAGACAGGGGGTAACGATGACGAACGGTATACGATGGGGTCTGGCCGCGCTCCTGGCGCTCTCGATCTCGGGTTTCGGCGCATCGTCGGCGCGGGCGCAGACGGCCTCGGTGCGGGGCGTCGTGCTCGATGAGGCCGATCATCCGCTGGCCGGCGCAAACGTATGGCTCACGGAGCTGAGGACGGATCAGCTCCGATACGGCGAGGCAACGGACGTCGAGGGAACGTTTTCCTTCGATCGGGTGCGGCCCGGTACGTATCGGCTCGTGGTCTCGTACCTCGGCTATGCTTCCCATGAAGACACGCTCGACGTGGCGTCCGGCAAGGCGCGCGCGCTGACGGTCCGGCTCACGGCGGCGGCGATCGAGCAGCCGGAGGTGGTCGTGACCGAGACGCGGGCGCGGCCTCACCTGACGCCCATCACCTTCACGAACGTCACGGCGCGCGAGCTCGAACGGCTGCCCGCGATGAAAGACCTCCCGGTCCATCTCTCCACGCTTCCTTCGATCACGTACTATTCGGAGAACGGGAACGGCATCGGGTACTCGTACCTCCGTATGCGCGGCTTCGATCAGAGGCGGGTGGCCGTGGCCATCAACGGCATCCCTCAGAACGACCCCGAGGAGCACAACGTGTTCTGGATCAATTTCTTCGACATCGAAGGCGCGGTCGAGGACATCCAGGTGCAACGGGGGGCGAGTTCGGCGTTCTACGGACCGACGGCCATCGCCGGGGCCATCAACATCGTGACGAAGCCCTACAAGCCCTATCCGTACGCCCGGTTCGAAGCGGGGGTCGGCTCGTATGACACGCGCCGTTTCACCGCCGAGGCGAACACCGGCCTGCTGGCCGATCGGTACGTGGTCTACGGGCGCTTCAGCCGGCTCCTCTCCGACGGCTATCGCGACTGGTCGTGGGCGGAGTTCTGGCGCTTTTTCGCAGGCATCCAGCGTTTCGGCGAGCACTCGACGCTCACGCTTCAGGCGTACGGCGGGCCCCAGCGAGACGGCCTCGCGTTCGCAGGCATCCCGAAGGCGGCCAACGAGCAAAGCATTCCCGACGGCTTCGGCGGCCGGATCGACCGGCGGTACAATTTCAGCGCCTTCTCCGGAGACGTGGAGAAGTTTCACCAGCCGCACGTGGAATTGCATCACGAATGGCGGTTTGCGCCGGATTGGCGGTTGAACCAGGCGCTCTTCTGGATTCGCGGCGTCGGGTATTTCGACTTCGACGGCTCGTTCCGCTCGGCAAACTACCTCCGCCTTCCCGAAGGCTTCGTGCCGGACGATCAGCGGGACCTGCCCCTCTATCTTTCGAAACCGGAGGCCTCCGTCTTTTTCCGGGCGTTCCTCGATCAGTGGCAGGTCGGATGGATGCCCCGCGTGACGTACGCGAACGGAGACCGGGAGACGACGCTCGGTCTGGAGGCGCGCCTGCACCGTTCGCTCCGGTGGGGGCGGATTCAGGAGGCCTCGGGAATCCCGGAAGCCCTCGTCGGTCCGGATAACGACGTGCGTGTGTACCGCTTTCACGGGGAGAAAGCCATCGCCTCGGTGTTCGGGAGCCACCGTTTCCGCCCGGCGCGGCGGCTCCTCGTGCAGGCGGATGCGCAACTCACCTACCGTCACTATCGCGTCTTCGACGACGCCTTCTTCGGCGTTCACTTCAAGAAACCGTACGTCTTCTTCAACCCGCGCCTGGGCATGACCTTCAATCCCGAGCAGCCTTTCAGCGCGTATGCGTCCGTGGCGCTGGCGAACCGCGAGCCGCGCATGAAGTCGCTCTATGACGGAGAGGAGGCGGGCGCGGGCTTCGAGCCGCAGTTCGCCCGCAAGCCCGACGGCTCGTTCGACTTCGACGCGCCCGTCGTCAAGCCCGAGCATCTGCTCGACGTGGAGGCGGGCGTC
>JALSSK010000404.1 GCA_026984335.1 Rhodothermales bacterium | reverse complement strand
GAAACAAACGAAACGCGCAGGTGCGTTTCCTCCGCGGGGCTTCTACCGGTATAAACACATTCGGAAGCGTAAATATAACCTCACGTTGTTTTTCGCTAAGGCCATCGATCATCGAGGAGCACGGGCGGCAACTCCGCGACGCCGTGGGCGTGGACGTGTGAAGCGTCATGGGCTCCCTGCGGTCGCCGTCATTTGCGCCTCCGGCGCGTCAGGAGGCGCTCCGCGCCGTCATTGGTCTTCACAATCTACTCCCCAATGACGCGAGCCGAATGGCGAACCCTTGACGGAACATTCTCCCGGCGGCGAATTGCCTTTCGAGCGAGGAGCGATTAGATTTCGTCGTTTGCGCGTCGCCTCAAAAACCAAGGATTGACTATGCCGGCCATCGTCGAGTTCGAGACCATTCCCCAGCTTGTTTTGCGTCTGGCGGCACACTTCGAGGGACAGAACCACACTGCGCTTCGGTACAAGGACAAGAAGACCAAAGCGTGGGTGGACATCCCGTGGGAAGAGTTGCTGAGGCGCATCCAGGCGATGGCCGGATACCTCCACAAGCACGGCGTCCGCCCCGGCGACCGCGTCGCGATCCTCTCGGAGAACCGCCCCGAGTGGGCCGTCACCGACCTGGCGACCCAGATGCTCGGCGGCGTCAACGTGGCGCTCTACACCTCGCTCCCCGCCGATCAGGTCCAGTACATCCTTCGGGACTCCGGCGCGAAGCTCTTCGTCGTCTCCACCGGCATCCAGCTCAAAAAGGCCGAGAAAATCTTCGACGCGTGCGAAGACCTCGAGCGGGTCGTCACGATGAGCGCGATGCGGAAGGAGCACCCGGCGTACGTGCACGCGTGGAAAGACGCGATGGCCGAAGGCGCGGACTACTGGGCGGAGCACGCCGCCGAACTCGCGCCGCTCGCCGACGCCGTCTCGCCCGAGGACCTCTCGGCGCTCATCTATACGAGCGGCACCACCGGCAACCCCAAGGGCGTCATGCTGACGCACCGCAACTTCTGCTCGAACGTCACGAGCGCGCTCGCCACGGTTCCGTTCGGCCCGGCGGACCACCATCTCTCGTTTCTCCCGCTGTGCCATTCGTTCGAGCGCACGGCCGGCTACACCGCCGTCCTCGCCTGCGGCGCGAAGATCTCGTACGCCGAGAGCATCGACACCGTCAGCCGCAACCTGCTCGAAGTGCATCCCACGGTGATGATCTCCGTGCCGCGCCTGTTCGAGCGCGTCTTCAACGTCATCAGCAAGTCCGTCGATGAGGGGCCGCCGCTCAAAAAGCGCATCTTCGACTGGTCCGTGGAAGCGGGCAAGCAGGCGGCGCGGGTGCGCGGCAAGGGCAAGCGCATCGGCCCGCTCCTCCGCCTGAAAAACCGTCTGGCGCACCGGCTCGTCTTCTCGAAGCTTCACGAAAAGCTCGGCGGCAACCTGCGTTTCGCCGTCTCCGGCGGCGCGGCGCTTCCGCGCGCCATCGGCGAGTTTTTCCAGGCCGCCGGCGTGATTATCATCGAAGGCTACGGGCTAACCGAGACGTCCCCGGTGCTCGCCGTCAACCCCATCGACGCGCCGCGCTACGGCGCCGTCGGCCACATCCTGCCCGGCGTCACCGTCGGTATTCAACGCCTGAGCGACGGCCAGATCATCGGGAAGCTCTCGGGGGACGATTACCCGTCGGACCTGACCACCGGGGAGGGCGAGATCATCGTCAAGGGGCCGAACGTGATGAAAGGCTATTGGAAGGATGAGAAAGCCACCCGCGAAGTGATCGACGCCGAGGGCTGGTTCCACTCCGGCGATGTGGGCCGCTTCGACGAGGGCTACCTGATGATCACCGACCGCATCAAGCACATGATCGTCTCGAAGGGCGGAAAGAACATCTATCCCGGCCCCATCGAGGAACAGTTCAAGACCGTGCCGTGGATCGATCAGATCATGGT
>JALSSK010000403.1 GCA_026984335.1 Rhodothermales bacterium | reverse complement strand
TGCGCCAGCACGTTGCCCACGTAAAAGAGCGTCGGCGATCCGGCGGCCCACAGATACCCGCTGTTGACCAGCATGAGGAGCAGGAGCCGGAGGCCCCGGCGGGCTAACGGTCGGTCGGAGGAGGGGACAGGCATAGAAAAGAGGTCGGTGCGGTGGGGAAGTCGATATAAGCCGAAAGGTCGGGAGAGTTTCCTCGGGAAGAAGGGGTTTCGGAGGAGCGCGCCGGTAGATTTTACAAGTTTTCAACACATGGGGAAGCCGACGCGTCGAATCTTTTCGGGTGATCGAAGCGGCGGGCCGGAGGACCGGGCGCTCGACGGGCGCGCCGCCATATTTTTTGAGAAATCCAACGCTTCGTTCATTAAGTTGGAAGCGTCGCCGCCTTCGGCCCGGCGCGCACGTGATTTTCGCCTCCACCCATCCCTTCCCGTCGCGAGCGGACGGAGCTTTTTCCCATGAACCGACCGATCCTTTATCTCGTCCTTGGCGGTCTTTTCGCGGGGGTCGCCGCGTGCGGCGGCGGTCTGCCCGAGCCCTCCTCGGAGACGTATCGCGAAGCGGTGTCCGCGTTCTACGCGGGCGTGACGGCCATGCAGGTCGGCGAGGATCAGCGGGCCGACGCGAAGCTCACGCAGGTGACCGAACTCGCGCCCGAAGAACCCGCGGCGTGGGCCGATCTCGGGCTGCTCGCGCTTCGCCGGAACGCCTTCGAGGTGGCCTTCGAACGCCTCGAAAAGGCCCGGGCGCTCGCCCCGGACGACAGCCGCATCCACCTGCTCATCGGGCTGGGGAAATCCGTGCAGGGCCGCTTCGAGGAAGCCTTGCCGAGCCTGCGTCGCGCCGTCGAACTGGACTCCACCAATGTGAAGGCGCTCTTCGCGCTGGCGCAGGCCGAGGAGAAGACCGGCGACGTGACCGAGGCGCAGCGTCTCCTCGACCGCATCCTCGCGCTTCGGCCCGGCAACCTCGCCGTTCTGCTCGAAAAGGCCCGTATCGCCGCCGAAAACGCCGACGCCGCCCCCCTCACAGAGGCTCTCGAACGCCTCGCCATGCGCGCGGACGGCTGGCCCGTGGAAGCGCGCGAACGCCTCGCACGGGCCCGCGAGGCCGCCGCCGCCGACCCGCGCAGCGCCCTCACCCCCGTGATCGTGCTTCGAAACGTGCTCCTTCGCACGGACGACTACCGGGACGACCTCGCCGCCGTGCAGACGCCCGTCGAACAGGTGGGAGAGGTCATCACGGAGTTCATCCGGCTGCCGAAGCCGCGCCCCACGCCTGCGCCGCCCGACGACAGCCTCGCCTTTTTCGCGCAAGCCGTCGCGGACGGCGGCGGGCCGTGGCAGCGCCTCCGCGTGGTGCTCCTCGACCCGAACGGCGGGCCGGCGGTCGTGCTCACGGACGGCGTCTCGGCGCAGTGGCTCGGTGAGAACCGCGCGCTCCCGTTCCCCGGCGAGGCCCCGCCGCACGGCATCCTCGGCGTCGACTTCGACAATGACTTCTGGATCGACCTCGCCTTCGCAGGGGCGGAGGGCATCCGTCTTTACCGGCAGGACAGCACCGCCGCTTTCGTCGACGTGACGGCGCGCGCGGAGCTGCCGGCCCGTGTGACGACGGCGCCCTATACCGGCGTGTGGGCCGCCGACCTCGACCTCGAAGGCGACCTCGACCTCGTCCTCGGCACGGCGTCCGGGCCGCCGGTGACGCTCCGCAACGACGGCGACGGCGGCTTCGACGTCTGGCCCCTCTTCGACGGCGACGACGGCCTCGCCGCCTTCGCGTGGGCCGACCTCGACGCCGACGGCGACCCGGACGCCGTCCTCCTCGACGCGCGCGGCCGGCTCCACGTCTACGCCAACGAACGCGGCGGGCGCTTCCTCCCCCGCGTGATGCCCCACTCGATGGGGCCCGTGCGCGCCTTCGACGCCGCCGACCTCGACGCCGACGCCCACCTCGACCTCGTCGTCCTTCAGGCCGACGGCGCGCTCAAAAAGGTGGCCGACGTCCACGACGGCGCGGGCTGGATGGTCACCGACCTCAACCGGTGGGAAGGTTTCGACCCGGAAGAGAAAGACGCCCGCCTCGACGTGCTCGACTTCGACAACAACGGCGGCCTCGACGTGCTCGTCGCTGCCGCCTCGGAGGCCCGGCTGTGGCTCTCGGACGTCGACGGTCGGCTTCGCACCCCGATCCGCATCTCCGACGCCCGCGTCTCCGGCTTTGCCGACTTCACCGGCGACGGGCGGCTCGACCTCATGGGGCTCTCGCCGGACGGGCGGCCCGTGCGTCTCGTCAATCAGGGCGTGAAGCCGTATCACTGGCGGCAGATCCGCCCGCAGGCCGCCGCCGTCCTCGGCGACCGACGCATCAACTCCTTCGGCATCGGCGGTGAGATCGAACTCCGCGCCGGACTCATCTATCAGAAACAGCCCATCGAAGAACCCGTCGTCTATTTCGGCCTCGGCGACAACCTCGTGGCCGACGTGGCCCGCATCATCTGGCCCAACGGCGACGTGCAGGCCGAGTTCGACCTCCTCTCCGACGAGATCCTCTCCGCCCAACAGCGCCTCAAAGGCTCGTGCCCGTGGCTCTTCACGTACGACGGCGAGCAGATGACCTTCGTCACGGACTTCATCTGGCGCTCGCCCCTTGGCCTCAAGATCAATGCGCTCGAAACGGCGGGCGTCATGACGACGGAGGACCGGGTCCGGATTCGCGGCGATCAGCTCAAGCCGCGCGACGGCTATTACGACGTCCGCATCACCGCCGAGCTGTGGGAGACGCATTTCTTCGATCACGTCTCGCTGCTCGTGGTCGATCATCCGGAGGATACCGACGTGTTCGTGGACGAGCGCTTCGCCTTCCCGCCGCCCGCCCTCGACGTGCATCCGACGGCGCCGCCCCACCCCGTCGCCCGCGTGTGGACCGACACCGGAGAGGACGTGACCGACCGCGTCCGCGCCCGTGATGAGCGGTACCTCGACTTCTTCGGGAGGGGGGCCTATCAGGGCATCACGCGCGATCATTACGTCGAGATCGACCTCGGCGACGCGCCGGTCGAGCGGCCGTTGTGGCTGCTCGGCATGGGATGGGTCCGACCGACCGACAGCTCGATCAACGTCGCCATCAGCCAGGGCAGGCATCCGAAGCCGCGCGCCCTCCGCATGGAGGTTCCCGACGGCCGCGGCGGATGGACGACCGCGCACCCGAACCTCGGCTTCCCCTCCGGGAAAGAGAAGACGATCCTCATCGACCTCGAAGGCGTCTTCCCGCCGGGCGCGCCGCACCGCGTGCGTCTCCACACGAACCTCGAAATCTACTGGGACGCCTTCGCGTGGGCCGAAAAACGCCCCGACGCCGCCCTTCGGACGCGCCGCCTCGCGCCCGAGACGGCGGAGCTCCGCTATCGCGGCTTCTCCGAAGTGACCGAGGCGGATCGTTCCTCGCCCGAGCTTCCGGATTACGAAGCGCTCGCCGGCACGAGTCCCGTATGGCGCGACCTCGTCGGTTATTACACCCGCTTCGGCGACGTGCGCGAGCTCCTCGCGGAGGTCGACGACCGGTACGTCATCATGAACGCGGGCGACGAGATGGTCTTCCGCTTCGCCGCCCCCCCGCCGCCGCCCGAGGGGTGGACGCGAGACTTCGTGCTCATCGGCGACGGGTGGGTGAAGGACGGCGACTACAACACCTCGTTCTCGAAAACCGTCCTCCCGCTGCCCGCCCACGACCGCCCCGACTACGCCACGCCGCCGGGGCGCCTCGAAGACGATCCCGTATACCTCCGCCATCCCGAAGACTGGCAGACGTATCACACCCGGTACGTGACGCCGCGACGTTTTTACGAAGCGCTCCGACCGGGCGACTGAACCTTTTCCCGTGCCGGACGGCTTTTCGTCCGCACATGCACGTTCAATCTTTTTAATTGCTTATGCCGACCTCTCATTACCGCCGCGTGCGGGAGTTCATGCAGAAAGCCGGGCAGGAGACGCCCGAGGCGCCCCTCATCCCCGACGAGGAGACGCGGCTGCTCCGCGCCAAGCTCATCCTCGAAGAAGCCCTCGAAACCGTCAAGGCCCTCGGCGTGGGGGTGCGGGTCACCACCGAGAACGGGGAAGAGGTGGATTTCAACCACGTCGACCACCTCGACTTCTTCCCGCAGGGCGAGGTGAACCTCGAGGGCGTCGTCGATGGATGCGCGGACATCTCGGTGGTCACCATCGGCACGCTCATCGCCTTCGGCATCGACGACGAGCCGATCCTCGAAGAGGTGGACCGCGCCAACCTCCGCAAGTTCGCTCCCGGCTCGTACCGCCGCGACGACGGCAAGTGGATGAAACCGCCCGGCTGGACGCCGCCCGATATTCTCGGCGTCATCGAGCGGCAGAAGACGGCCGTGTAGACGCCTGTCCGGCCGGGTTTTGTGGGGGAATCCCTCGCAGAAGCATCGGGGGATCCCCGTGTGCGCGGCGCGGTCGATTCCGTCAGTTTGAACGCGGGCGGGGCCGTATCCTCGCTCGGAGGTTCTTGCAGGCAACAACACGGAAGGAGCCATGGCGCGACGCACTCCGAAGACGCACACCCCGGGGCCGGACGACGCGCCGATGCTTCTCGACGTGGAGGGGCTGGGGCGGCTCATCGCGCTGCTGGCGGAGGAGGGATACGTCGTGCTCGGCCCGAGAGTGCGCGACGGCGCCGTCGTCTACGACGAGGTGCGCCGCGTGGCCGACCTGCCCGTCGGGTGGACGGAGGAGCAGGCCCCCGGACGGTACCGGCTCGTGCGTCGGGACGACGAGGCGGTGTTCGGCTTCACGCTGGGGCCGCACGCGTGGAAACGCTCGCTCTTCCCGCCGCGCCGCCGTCTCTGGCGGGCCGAGCGGTCGGAGGGGGACGGCGCCTTCACCATCGCCGAGGAGCCGGTCGAAGCGCCGAAGCAGGCGTTCCTCGGCGTGCGCGCGTGCGAGCTGGCCGCCATTGCCGTGCAGGATCGCGTCTTCATGGGCGGCGCCTACGTCGATCCCGTCTATGCCGCACGGCGGGCAAACACGTTCATCGTCGCCGTCAACTGTACGCAGGCGGCGGCGACGTGTTTTTGCGCCTCGATGGACACCGGCCCGCAGGCGCGTTCCGGCTTCGACCTGGCCCTGACCGAGCTCCTCGACGACGACCGCCACGTCTTTCTCCTCGAAGCGGGGACGGAGACGGGGCGGAGCTTCGCGGCGCGTCTGTCCGCGGCGCCCGCCGTCCCCGAAGACGTGGCGGCTGCCCGGGCCGTGGTCGCGCGCACGGCGGAGGCCCTCACCCGTACGCTCGACACCGACGGCATCCGCGATCTCCTCTTCGGCAACCTCGACCACCCGCGATGGGACGAGGTGGCGAGCCGGTGCCTGGCCTGTACGAACTGCACCCTCGTCTGCCCCACCTGCTTCTGTTCCACCGTCGAGGACACGACCGACCTGACGGGAGCAGTCGCCGAGCGTTGGCAGACGTGGGACTCGTGCTTTACGATGGACTTCTCGTACATCCACGGAGGCAGCGTCCGAAAGACGCATCGGGCGCGGTACCGGCAGTGGCTCACGCACAAGCTCGCGAGCTGGATCGATCAGTTCGGCACGTCCGGCTGTGTGGGCTGCGGGCGGTGCATCACGTGGTGCCCCGTCGGCATCGACCTCACCGAAGAGGTGCGGGCCATCCGCGAAAGCGCCGACATTCCGCCGCATACGACTTCCGCAAACCAAGCGCAGGCAGGCCGATGAAGATTCACACCATCCCCGAGATTCTGGGAGAGGTCCCTTTCTTCAGAGATCTCAAGCCCGAATACCGGGAGTTTCTCGCCGGATGTGCGCGAAACGTTCATTTCAAAGCGGGCGAGTTTTTATTGCTTGCGGGTAAAAAGGCGACCCATTTCTATCTCATCCGGGAGGGACACGTGGCGCTGGAGATGGAAGCGGGCAACAAGGTTTTTTCGATCCAGACCATCGGGGAGGGGCAGATCCTCGGGTGGTCGTGGCTGGTGCCGCCGTATACGTGGCATTACGACGCCCGCGCCGTCGAGCCGGTCTCGGCGATCAGCTTTGACGCGAAGTGTGTGCGGGAGAAGTGCGAGAAGGACCCCGTGTTCGGATACGAACTGCTCAAGCGGTTTTCCCGGCTCATCGCCGAGCGCCTGATGGCCACGCGCATTCAGATGGCAGACCTGTACCAATAGGCACGAGCGCCGATGCAACCCCCGACGCCTCTCCAGACCGCCGCCCACCCCATGACGCCCGTTTCGGGCCGCGTGCTCCGCCGCCGGTGGGAGACGGACGACACCTTCACGCTCGACATCGAAGTAGCGGGCGGGCGTCCGTTCCCGTTCGCGCCGGGGCAGTTCAACATGCTCTATCTCTTCGGGGTGGGCGAGGTCCCGATCTCGATCAGCGGCGACCCCGACGACCCTTCGAAGCTGACGCACACGACGCGCGAGGTGGGCGTCGTCACGCGGGCAATGCGGCGGCTCCGGCCGGGCGACACGCTCGGCGTCCGGGGGCCGTTCGGGAGCGCGTGGCCGGTGAGCGAGGCCGAGGGGCGCGACGTGGTCGTCATCGCCGGGGGCATCGGGCTGGCGCCGCTGCGCCCGGTCGTCTATCACCTGATGCGCCACCGCCTCCGGTACAACCGCATCGTCATCCTCTACGGCGCGCGCTCGCCCGAGGACATCCTGTATGCGAAAGAGCTGGGGCAGTGGAGCGCCCGCCTCGACGTGGAAGTGCTCGTCACCGTGGACCGGGCCGCGCGCCGGTGGCGGGGCAACGTGGGCGTCATCACGCGGCTCATCCCGCGCGCGCCGTTCGACCCCGAAAACGTCGTCGCGATGGTGTGCGGCCCGGAGATCATGATGTCCTTCACCGTGCTCGAACTGCACCGGCGCGGCGTCGCCTCGGAGCGCATCCACGTCTCGATGGAGCGAAACATGAAGTGCGCCATCGGGCTGTGCGGGCACTGTCAGTACGGCCCGCATTTCATATGCAAAGACGGGCCGGTCTTCCGCTTCGACGCCGTCGAGGACCTCTTCCGGGTGCGCGAGTTCTGACCTTGCCCCGGGAATGCGTACGAACCCGTTGCGACCTTCGGGTTGCGCCACGCCGAAAAAATCGCCGACCTCATGCCTGTAAAAAAGCGAAAACCGAAGCTCGCCGTCTGGAAGTTCGCCTCGTGCGACGGGTGCCAGCTGAGCCTGCTCGACTGTGAGGACGAACTGCTCGCCATCGCCGACGCGGTGGAGATCGCGTATTTCCCCGAGGCGACGCGGGCCGTCGTGCGCGGGCCGTACGATCTCTCGCTCGTGGAAGGCTCGATCACGACGCCGCACGATGCCGAGCGCATCCACAGGATCCGCCGCTCGTCGAAATACCTCGTCACCATCGGGGCGTGCGCCACGTCGGGCGGCATTCAGGCGCTTCGCAATTTCAAGAACGTCAACGAGTTCATCTCACTCGTGTACGCGCATCCCGAATACATCGAGACGTTGAAGGTGTCGACGCCGATTGCGTATCACGTCTCGGTCGACTTCGAGCTTCAGGGGTGCCCGATCAACAAGCGGCAACTCGTCGAACTCATCAGCGCGTATCTCCACGACCGGAAGCCGAACCTCCCGGCGCACAGCGTGTGTGTGGCATGCAAGCGGCGGGGCACGGTGTGCGTGATGGTGGCGCACGGGACGCCGTGCCTCGGGCCGGTCACGCACGCGGGTTGCGGCGCGATCTGCCCCGCGTACCACCGGGGGTGCTATGGATGCTACGGCCCGAACGAGTCGCCGCAGACGGCTTCGCTCGCGGCTCGGTTCGAGGCCCTCGGGATGGGACATGCCGATATCGCCCGCGCCTTCCGTCTGTTCACCGCGAACGCCGAGGCGTTCCGCCATGAGAGTGAGGCCCATGAGCACGAAGCCTGAAAAAAAAGCCGTCTCTGGCCGCAGCCGGTCGAAAACGATCAAGGTCGATTACCTCGCGCGCGTCGAGGGCGAGGGGGCGTTGTACGTGAAGGTCCGTCACGGCCGCGTCACGGACACCGAGTTGCGGATCTTCGAGCCGCCGCGCTTCTTCGAGGCGTTCCTTCGGGGGCGGCGCTTTACCGAGGCGCCGGACATCACGGCGCGCATCTGCGGCATCTGCCCGATCGCGTATCAGATGGGCGCGGCGCAGGCGATGGAGGATGCGTGCGGTGTCTCCGTGGCGGGACAACTCAGGGCCCTCCGCCACCTCATCTATTGCGGCGAATGGATCGAGAGCCACGCGCTCCACGTCTTCATGCTCCATCTGCCCGACTTCCTCGGCTATCCGGACGTGGTGCAGATGGCAAAGGATCATCCGGAGGTCGCCGAGCGGGGGTTGCGGCTCAAGAAGGTGGGCAACGAGGTGATGGCGCTCCTCGGCGGACGCGAGGTGCATCCGATCAATATGCGGGTGGGCGGCTTCTATCGCGTGCCGACGCGGGCCGAACTCGAACCGCTCGCCGCGTCGTTGACGTGGGCGCGGGAGGCGGCGCTCGAAACGCTCGCCTTCACCGCCACGCTCCCGTTTCCGAATTTTGAACAGGACTATGAGTTCGTCGCCCTTCGTCATGAGGACGAGTACGCCATCCTCGGCGGGCGGCTCGTCTCGAACCGGGGGCTCGACATCCCGATCCACGATTTCCTCGACCACTTCGCCGAAGAACACGTGGCGCACTCGACCTCGCTTCAGGCGGCGCTCAAGGCGCGGGGCGCGTACATGGTCGGGCCGATGGCGCGGTACAACCTCAACTTCGACCGCCTCACGCCGCTCGCCCGCGACGCCGCCCGCGACGCCGGGCTCGCGCCGACGTGCCGGAACCCGTTCAAAAGCATCATGATCCGGAGCGTCGAGATGGTCCATGCATGCGACGTGGCGCTCGGGGTCATCGCGAACTACGAGCGCCCCGAACGCCCGCACGCGGACGTCGCGCCGCGCGCCGCCGCCGGCGTCGGGTGCACGGAAGCGCCGCGCGGCATCTGCTGGCACCGATACGCCATCGACGACGAGGGGCTCATCCGCGACGCCCGCATCGTCCCGCCGACCTCGCAAAACCAGAAGCAGATCGAGCGCGACCTCGCCC
>JALSSK010000402.1 GCA_026984335.1 Rhodothermales bacterium | reverse complement strand
GGCGGCGTCGAAGAGGGCGCGTCCGGCGCGGAGCGACCCCGTGAAACCGACGGCGCGTGTGAGCGGGTGGCGCACGAGGGCCAGGCCGGTGGCGGGCGTGGCGCCGTGCACGAGCGAGAACGTGCCGGGGTGAAAGCCGAGCGCCGCGACGGCCTTCGCAAGGGCGCGGCCCACCATTTCCGACGTGCCGGGGTGCGCCGGATGCGCCTTGCAGACCACCGGGCATCCCGCCGCAAGCGCCGAGGCCGTGTCGCCGCCCGCCACGGAGAAGGCGAGCGGAAAGTTGCTCGCGCCGAAGACGGCCACGGGTCCGAGCGGGATGAGCATCCGCCGGAGGTCGGGCTTCGGCACGGGCTTCCGGTCGGGGCGGGCGCGGTCGATGCGGGCGTTGACCCACGAGCCTTCGCGCACGACGTCGGCGAAGAGCCGAAGCTGATGCGTCGTCCGTCCCCGTTCGCCCCGGACGCGTCCTTCCGGCAGCCCCGTCTCGGCCGTGACCCGCGCGACGAGCGTCTCGCCAAGCGCCTCGATCTCGTCGGCGATGCGTTCGAGCAGGTCGGCCCATGCTTCCGCCGGGCGCATCCGGCCGGCGCGAAAGGCCTCCTCCGCCGCCCGAAGGGCCCGGTCGATCTCCTCCGGCGCGGCTTCGTGAAAAGCGGGGGCGAGCGCCTCGCCGGCGACCGGGTTCACGGCGCGGATCGAGGGCGTTCCCTCGGCCGAAAGAGCGCCGGCGATCAGGTTTTTTCCGTGGAGCGTCATGCGGTTCTCGGGTTCACGCGCGCGAGAGTTCGAGCACGTCGTGGGTAAACTGTTCGAGGTAGTCGAGGAGCGCGTCGGAGGCGGCCACGGCGGCGTTCTCGTTGCCTTCGACGACGGCCTCGATGAGGCGGGTGTGGGCGGCGGCGGAGCGGATGAGGTCGCCTTCGTGGCGGTACTGATACCAGAAGCGGCGGCAATGCGCGTGGAGCGGCGCGGCGGCGCGGGTGGCGAACGGGTTGCGGGCGGCCTCGGCGAAGCGCTCGTCGCAGGTCCGGTCGGCGCGCATGAAGGCGTCGAGGTCGTCGCGGGCGGCGGCGTCGCGCATGGCGTAGGCGCACGCGGCGAGCGCCCGACGGTGCTCCGGGGCGGCGCGGCGCGCGGCGCGGGCGATGACGAGGCGGTCGAGCACGCGCCGCGTCTCGAGGAGGGCGAGGAAGTCGAGAAGGTTGATCTCCGTCACCATCATGCCGCGCCGGGGGAGGGCCGCCACGAGCCCCTCGGCGGCGAGCCGCTGAAGCGCTTCCCGGAGCGGCGTGCGCCCGATGCCGATGTGGGCGCTCAGTTCGGCTTCGGAGAACACCCGGCCCGGCGGCAGCTTCAGCGTGACGATCATCGCCTCGACGAGGTCGTAGGCGCGGTGGGCGAGGGTGGGCGCGTCGCGGGTCATGCGCGTCTCGTGCGAGTCTGTGGAAGGAGGGCGCTCAAACGGCTTCGAGCGCCGGGAGCGGGGGGCGTTTCGAGAGGCGGTCTTCGATGAGGGACGTGACCCGGGCGCGCTCCTGCCCGACGAGCGGCAGGCGCGGCGGGCGGACGCGCTCCGTGCCGAGGCCCGTCATCGCTTCGGCAAGCTTGATGTTTTGCACGAGCTTCGTCGAGACGTCGAGGTGGAGCAGCGGCATGAACCACCGGTAGAGCGCGCGCGCTTCTTCGAGGCGGCCCGCCTGCGCCAGCCGGTAGATCGCCACCGTCTCGCGGGGGAAGGCGCACACGAGCCCCGCTACCCAGCCGGCGGCGCCGAGGAGCATCGCCTCGAGCGCGAGGTCGTCCACGCCGCAGAAAATCCGGTACCGGTCGCCGACGCGGTTGAGGATGTCCGTCACGCGCCGCACGTCGTCCGACGACTCCTTGATGGCGACGAACTTCGGCTCGTCGGCCAGTTCTTCGAGCATGTCGGGCGTCACGTCCAC
>JALSSK010000401.1 GCA_026984335.1 Rhodothermales bacterium | reverse complement strand
GTATTGCCGCCGTGCCCACCGCGCGGCGACGGCGACGTTGGCCAGCAGGCAGAAGCCCATGGCGGCGTCGGGGCGGGCGTGGTGGCCGGGCGGGCGGATGGCGGCGAACCCGTTGTCGGCCTCGCCGTCGAAGACGGCGGCGGTGACGGCGAGCAGCCCGCCGAGCGCTTCCCGCGCCACGTCGAGGCTCACGGGCGCGGCGTACGTGTCGGCGTCGAGCATCCCCCCGCCGGAGCGCGTCACGCGCTCGAGCCGCTGCACGTAGTCGTCCGTATGCACGAGCCGCACCGCGTCGAGATCGGCGGGCGCGGCCTCGCGGTGGTCGAGGCGCTCCCACACGTCGTCGCCGCGCAGGACCTCGAGGATGGCGTCGAGCCGCTCGGGCCGCTCGGGATGCCCGGCAAGCGCGTGATCGTGATGGCTCGGGTTGAAGGTGAAGGCGGTTTTCATGGAAATCGTTTGTTCGTTAAAAGGTTAAAACGTTGAACGTTGGGGGCAGTGGACGTGCGTGATTGTATATGGTCCAAACGTTCACGCGCAATAACGCAGAAACGCCCTCACCGCCGGAGTTCGACGGCTTTCGGATAGCACACGTACGGTTTTTCCTCGAAGCGCGTGAGCGCCGTGACGGCGGCGGTGTCGGTGGTGCGGGAGAGTTCGCGCACGTCGCCGTGGCGGTCGATCACGCGGATGGAGCCGGCTTCGGCCTCGTCATAGGCGGCGTGGCGGGAGGCGTCGAAGCCGAGGTAGAAGGCGGTGTCGGCCTCGGCGTGGGCGGCCTCCGAACGGCCCGTGGCGACGAGCCAGTCGGCGACTTGCCCGCGCCAGCGCTCGGTCTGCGCCTCGGTGGGCGGCCTTTCGAGGAACGTGACGCGGAAGAAGTCGCGGTTGATGAAGCGGCGGGCGAGGTCGGCGAGGACGGGGTCGTCGGACGTCTGCCATTGCTTGATGGAAAAGAGCACGTCGGTGTCGTCGAGGCTCGTATAGGCGTCGCGCACGTCCGGGCGGTCGAGGTCGCGCGCGTCGAGGCGGTTTTTGAGAAAGAAGAGGAACGCGGGGGCTGCCGTGGTCCCGCCGCCGCCCGTGCCCGCTTCGAGATGCCCGCGCACGCGGGCGAGGATGGCGCGGAGGAGGTGGTCGCCTGCGAGCACGGTCTTGTGGAGGTACACCTGCCAGTACATCAGCCGCCGCGCGATGAGGAAGTTCTCGACGGCGTACGTGCCTTTCGCCTCGATCACGATCCGCGCCTCCGGCCCGCCCTCGGCCGGGTGGACGCACATCGTCTTGATGATCCGCTCGACGCCCACCCGCCCCTCGACGACGCCGGTATAGAACGAATCGCGCCGGAGGTAGTCGAGGCGGTCCATGTCGAGCTGGCTCGAGATGAGCTGGTGGAAGAAGGGCCGTTCGTAGGCGTCGTCGAACATGGCGAGGGCCCGGTCGAGCGCGCCTCCGAAGCGTTCGTTGAGCCGGCACAGGAGCACGCGGCTCATCTTCTCATGGTGAAAGCCGGAGATGAGTTCGTGTTCGAGGGTGTGGGAGAACGGCCCGTGGCCGATGTCGTGAAGCAGTGCGGCGGCGAGCGCGGCGGTGTGCTCTTCGGGCGTGACGGGCGTGCCTTTCTCCTGAAGCACGGCGAGGACGTCCTGCATGAGCGCCATCGCGCCGAGGGCGTGGCCGAAGCGGGTGTGCTCCGCGCCGGGGAAGACGAGGTAGCCCACGCCGAGCTGCCGGATGCGGCGCAGACGCTGCACCTCCGGCGTCTGGATGAGGTCGAGGATCAACCGGCGCGGCACGGAGATGAAGCCATGCACCGGGTCGGAGAATATTTTCAAGGGCGAGAGGACGATGGGGCTCGTTCGACGGATCACGCGCCCGGGAGCCGGGTTGAGTTTGTGTTCACGCGCGCCGTAATGTACGTATCTTCGCGCGATTCATGGGTTCAAAATAAAT
>JALSSK010000400.1 GCA_026984335.1 Rhodothermales bacterium | reverse complement strand
CGACGCCGTGGCGACGTATTTCTCCGCCGCCGACCTCGTCGTGCAGCCGTACCTCTCGGCCACGCAAAGCGGGGTGGCGCAGATCGCGTTTCACTTCGAGCGGCCGGTCGTGGTCACCGACGTGGGGGGGCTGGCGGAGATCGCGCGGGGCGGGCGGGCGGGTCTCGTGGCGCCGCCCGGCGATCCGGAGGCGCTCGCCCGCGCCGTCGTCCGCTTCTTTCGCGAAGACCTCTCCGAACGCCTCACGGCGGGGGTGCGCGAAGCGAAGAAGCAATACGGCTGGGAGCCGCTGTATGAGGCGATGGAATCGCTCGTTGAGGCGTTGAACGTCGGTTAGTGCGCGTTGAACGTTGATTCTGCGGCGTGTCCCGGGGCGTCGCATTTCAACCCGAACATTCCCCCACACCGCCGGACACCCTGCCCTCTTCCCAATGCCGCGACGCTCGTCGAAATACCCTGTGGTGATCCTGTGCGGCGGCTTCGGCACGCGGCTTCGGAGTGGGGTCGCGGACTGTCCGAAGGCGCTCGCGCCGGTGGCGGGCGCGCCGTTTCTCGGGCATCTGCTCCGGCATCTCCGGCGCGAGGGGTACACGGACGTGATCCTGAGCACGGGATGGCTCGGGGAGCAGGTCGAAGCCTTCGTGGGCGACGGGGCGGCGTGGGGCGTGCGCGTGCGGTGCGTGCGGGAACCGGAGCCGCTCGGCACGGGCGGGGCGCTCCGCCATGCCGCCGGGCGCGCGGGGATCGAGCGGACCTTCCTCGCCATGAACGGCGACACGTTCTTTTCCGGCGCGCTCGAATGGCTCGTCGCCTGCCATCATCTCCGGAAGGCCCGGGCCACCCTCGCGCTCGTCGAGAGGCCGCGCGCGGAACGGTGCGGCGAGGTGCGCATGGGCGAGCAAGGGGCGGTGACGGCGTTCGTCGAGAAGCCGGAAGGTGTGGGCGCGGCATGGATCGACGCGGGCGTCTACGTGTTGGAGCCGGACCTCGTGGCGAGCATCCCGCCGGGCCGAAAGGTTTCCCTCGAACGCGACGTGTTTCCGGCATGGATCGGGAAAGGGCTCTACGGCTGCCGCTTTCCCGACGCCGTCTTCCTCGACCCCGGCGCGCCGGAGGATGAGGCCCGCGCCGAAGACGCGCTTCGGGCCTTCGAACGATGAGCAGTCATTCGAGAAGCGGGTGCGCGCCGGAGGTGATCAGCGCGGTGATGCCTTCGAGAAGCGCCTCGGGGGCCGCAAAGGCCGGGTGGCTTCGGAAAACGGCCGCGGCGCGGTGCAACGTCTCCATCTCTTCCACGCGCTTGCGGAGGGCGGGCGTTCGAGGCGACCGGACGGGATGACGGGCGAAAAGAAGGTGATCCGGACGAACGCGGCCCTTTTCGACGGCTCGCTGCACGCGAAGGCGACAGCGGCACGGGTTGTCCGGGTTGACCAGCCCGCACTTCCGCGCCATGAACGCGCGAACCCGCGCCCGCGCCCGCGACAGCCGCTTCCGGAAAGCCGCCGGCGTGACGTCGAGGAGGGCCGCGCCCTGTGCGCCCGTCAGTTCGAACACTTCTCCCAGAATGTAGGCGAGGCGGTGCTCGCGGTCGAGACAGAGCAACAGGCCCTGCGTGCAGCCGATCTTCACCTCTTCGACGAGCAGGGCCTGTTCGGCCTCGGACGTCGCGGGCGTCGCCGCCGAGCGTCCTTCGTCGAGATCCTTCCCGAACTGCTCGAAAGACAACGCCTCGCGTTCCGCGCGACGTTTGCGCGTGGTTAGCAGATAGTTCGCCGCCACGCGGAAGGCCCACGTCGTGAAGGCGCTCTCGCCCCGGAAGCCGTCGAGGTGGGTGAGGATGCGGATCAGGATCTCCTGCGTGGCATCCTGCGCGTCTTCGGGATGCCACAGCATTTTGAGGGCGAGGCGGTAAACGTCGTCCCGGATCCGGCGGATGAGCCCTTCCAGGGCTTCGCGTTTTCCCGCCTTCGCTTCTTCGACGAGCGTGATCAGTTCCGACTCCTCTGTGTTCATGGCGGTCTGGGAAGGGGACGAAGGGGCGTGAGCGCGAGGGCGGCGCCGCTCATTCCAGAAGCGATTTCAGCGTGTCCAGTTCCCGCCGGAGCGAAGCGTATCCTTCCTCGAAAGCGGCGTCGTCCATGTCCGGGGTGCGGAACAGCGTGAAAAGGTACACGCTCGACCCGTCGGGCAAAGCGATCACGCGCGAGGGAAAGCAGCCCATCGCGTCTTCCGTCGGGCCGCCGAAGAAATCGACGACGCCGGTCTTCGGGTCGGCGTCGATGCGGAAGAGGAGGTCGCCCTGATCGGTCGTAACGATGTGACGGCCGTTCACGGTTTGGAGCCCTTTGCAGAACTCGTGCGCCCAGACCGGCAGGTTCGTGATCTCCGAGACGAAGTCGAAGAGACGCGCGCGCGGAACGTGGAGGGTGACGGAGGCGGTTTTCGATTCCATGACTGGTATACGGGTTGGATGAAAAAAGGGGCTGGACGGGAGGCGCACGGCGCCCCGTTTACTTGATTAGACCCGCCGATCCGTCCGGTGTGACCGAAAAACTTGTGCGCCCTCGCGACGCCGGATGATCGAGGCGTCGCGCGCTGGTCTTATCCGCTCCGGCGGCGTATTTTGAAGACATGCAATACGACCCCATCAAAGACCGGCTCGGCGCGTTTTTCAGCCGGAGGCCTTTTCTCCAGAAAATTTTCTACCGTCTTCTCGATCTCTTCTTTCTCCGGTCGTGGTACGTGCGGCGCGAGGTGAAGCGGCTCCTCGGCGCGTATCCGCCGGACCGCGTCGTCGACGTGCTCGACGCCGGGACGGGCTTCGGGCAATACGCCTATTTCATCGCCCGCACCTTCCCCAACGCCCGCGTGCTCGCCGTCGACGTGAAGCGCGACTACCTCGAGAATGCCCGTCGCTTCTTCGCCCGTACGCCGTACGCTGGCCGCGTCACGCTCGCCTGCGAGGACCTCACCGCTCTGCAAGCCGAGGGGCCGTTCGACCTCATCCTCTCCGTGGACGTGATGGAGCACATCGAGGACGACCGGGCCGTCTTCCGTCACTTCGCCCGGGTGCTCCGGCCCGGCGGGCGCGCGCTCATCAACACCCCCTCCGACCTCGGCGGCTCGGACGTGCACGGCGACGAGGCGAGCTTCATCGAGGAGCACGTCCGCGACGGGTACAACCGCGACGAACTCGAGGGCAAGCTCCGCGAGGCGGGGCTGGAGCCGGTGCGCAGCCTGTACACGTACGGCCCGTACGGCTCGCTCGCGTGGCGGCTGATGATCAAATACCCGATGCTCATGCTCGGCAAGAGCCGCCTCTTCTTCCTCGTCCTGCCCCTCTACTATCTGCCCGTGCTCCCGTTCGGCCTCCTCCTGCATGCGCTCGACCTCCGGCGCGAGAACGCGGCGGGCACCGGGTTGCTCGTCATCGCCCAAAAGCCGGGATGACGGCGAGAGGTTTTATGGGAGAAGGGGCAAGCCCCGTTAAAACAAGGCGTTTCATTCAAACTTTCACGCGCCGCTCCATGAACCTTCACGCGTGTGCTTCCATACAAGGACGGAGCGCCGTATTTTAAAAGGGCGCCTCTGAAAGTTTCCGTGCCCGCGCTGCCGCGTTTCCTCGAAAGCATTGCCGGGGATTCGTATGTATGAGCGTTCCGACCAAACCAACCGGGTGTGATCGTGCAGACCAAGTACATTTTCGTGACGGGCGGGGTGACGTCCTCTCTGGGCAAAGGGATCATTTGCGCCTCGCTCGGGCGGTTGCTCGAAGCGCGCGGGCTGCGGGTCACCATCCAGAAATTCGATCCGTACATCAACGTCGATCCCGGGACGATGAACCCGTACGAGCACGGCGAGGTCTTCGTCACCGACGACGGGGCGGAGACGGACCTCGACCTCGGGCACTACGAGCGCTTCCTCGGCGAGCCGACGAGCCAGGCGAACAACGTCACCACCGGGCGCATCTACCTCGAGGTCATCACGAAGGAGCGCGCCGGGGCATACCTCGGCAAGACCGTGCAGGTGGTCCCTCACATCATCGACGAGATCAAGGCATGGATGCTCAAACTCGGCGAGACCGGCGACTACGACGTGGTCATCACCGAGATCGGGGGCACCGTGGGCGACATCGAGGGGCAGCCCTACCTCGAAGCCATCCGGCAGCTCCGATACGAACTCGGCGTGCGGAACACGCTCAACGTGCACCTCACCCTCGTGCCCTACCTCGAAGCCGCCGGCGAGCTGAAAACCAAACCCACCCAGCACTCGGTCAAGACCCTGCTCTCGTTCGGGCTTCAGCCGGACGTGCTCGTGTGCCGCGCCGACCGCCCGCTCGAAGACGGCCTCCGCCGGAAGATCGCGCTCTTTTGCAACGTCGAGCCGCGCGCCGTCATCACCTCGCGCGACGCCGAGTCGATCTACGAAGTGCCGCTTCTGGTGGAAGAAGAGGGGCTGGACGACATCGTGATCGAGCGTCTGCACATCGTCGAGGACCTCGAAGCCGACCGGCTGATCACCGAGCCGCAGATGGGCGACTGGATCGAGTTTCTGAAAAAGCTCAAGACCCCGAAGGAGACCGTGCACATCGCGCTCGTGGGGAAATACGTGGAGCATCAGGATGCGTACAAGTCCATCAGCGAGAGCTTCACGCTGGCGGGCGCGGCGAACGAGGTGCACGTGGAGGTGAAGTACATCCTTTCGGATGAACTGACCTCGGAGAACGTGGCGGAAGCGCTCTCCGACGTGGCGGGCGTGCTCGTGGCGCCGGGCTTCGGCGAGCGGGGCATCGAGGGGAAGATCGAGGCCGTCCGGTATGCCCGGGAGAACGACCTGCCGTTCTTCGGCATCTGCCTCGGCATGCAATGCGCCGTCATCGAGTTTGCGCGGCACGTGTGTCACTGGGAAAACGCGCATTCGACCGAGTTCGACCCGGACACGCCGTATCCCGTCATCGACCTGATGGAAGAGCAGAAACGCATTGCCGACAAGGGGGGCACGATGCGTCTCGGAGCGTACGAATGTTATCTCATCGAAGGCTCCCGCGCCCGTGAGATCTATGGGGTGTCCGACGTGTGGGAACGCCACCGGCACCGCTTCGAACTCAACAACGTGCTCCGGTACAAGCTCCTCGAACACGGCATGCACTTCACCGGCGTCAACCCCACGCGCGACCTCGTCGAGATCGTCGAACTGCCGGAGAAGCGCTGGTTCATCGGCGTGCAGTTTCACCCCGAGTACAAGAGCACCGTGGGGCGTCCGCATCCGCTCTTCCACTCGTTCGTGGCGGCGTGCGCGGCGTATGCGCGGGAGAAAGACCTGGCGGCGCCCCCCCGCCGCACCCGCCGAGAGAAAGTGCTTCAGCTCGCCTCGGCGAAAGTATGAGGCGGGAGGGCCGGCGGCGCCTCAGAGCCGCCGCATGATGCTGAGGACGCGCCCGACGACGTAGCATCCGGGATCTTCGGGGGCAAACGTCTCCTCGGTATAGTGCCGGTCCGCCGGGCGCAGGTGAAGGCGGTCGTTCAGAAAGAAAATGCGCCGCGCATAGAGCATCTCTCCGACGAGGCAGGCGGCGACCTCCCCGTTCCGCAGGTCTTTCCACGACGCCTCTTCGATCACCAGCAGATCCCCTTTGTGGATGCCGTCTCCGTTCATGCCGTCGTCCCCGGCGCGGGCAATGAGGCAGCGGTCCGGATGGCGGACGCCGGGCAGGAGGCGCGGGTCCACGGTGAGGTATCCGCCCGGGCGTTCGCGCAGTCGTTCCGGCTCGCGGCTGTTCGTCCGGCTGATGATGAGGAGGTTGGGCGGGGCGTCGTCGAGGCGGAAGGGGTCCTCCTCGGCGCCGGCGAGGCGGAGGCCGCGCGCCGCGTTCGGCTCCCGTTCGAGGTAGCCTTTCCGCACGAGCGCCTCCACGAGCTTCGAGACGGCGTTGCCCGAGCGGATGCCGAGCCCCTCGCCGATCTCCCGGAGCGTGGGCGGCTTGCGGTGCTTCCGCATGTAGCCGCGGATGAACTCGAAGGTGTCGTTCTGACGCGGGGTGAGCCGTTTTTTCTCGCGGGGAGCGGGCCTTTTTTGCATGGCCAAAGGGCGTCGCCGCCGGTATATGTGCAGCCGGGATTCCCGGATAAGATACGGCGGGGTGAAAGAATATTCACTTTATATTTTGAACATATGTAATACCTGTCTTGAACATGTGAAATAATTTTCACCTCTTTCAAAATCTGGGATTCGAGGGAGATCGAAAATGGTATGTGTGGAAAACTTTTTTGAGAGAATCGACAGGAAAAATGCCCATTTCGGGCCAAAAAAGCAAATTTTTGAAAATGAGGTTGTACCTTGACGAGGCGGTGGGGAAAAGTGGGGGAAAATGCTTTATCTTGTTTCACCCGCAAAGGATCTGTGGGGCGACGAAAAAGTCTGGACGCATGGCCGGGTTCAAAGGCAGAGCCGATTATTCCGTTGATTCGAAGGGGCGCGTGGCGATCCCGGCGAAGATGCGGAACGCCATGAACCCGGAGGCCAACGGCGCCTTCACCATCACCCGGGGCACCAAGCGCAACATCTATCTCTACCCGCAGGACCGGTGGCGTGAGATGGAAGAAGAGCTCCGGAAGAAGAAGATGTACCGTGGTGAAACGGAAGACGCCGTTCGGCTCCTGTACATGTGGGCCGACGACGTGTCGCTCGATTCGCAGGGGCGCATACGCATTCCGGAATCACTCAAGGCGTTTGCGGGCATCACGGACCGTGCCGTGATCCTCGGTACCTATGACAAAATTGAGATCTGGAATCCGGAGACGCTGGCGGCGCACCTGAATGGATTGGAGGAGCAGTACGAGACCCTCGCCGAGCGGGTCTTTGGAGAGTGAAGCGGGTCTTTGGAGAGTGAGATGTCCGGTGAAGATGACATACCCGAACCGCATGAGCCGGAGCACGACCCGCTTCGATATGCCACCGGCTATCATGCGCCTGTTCTTTGCAAGGCTGTAGTAGAGGGACTCGTGACCGACCCGCGCGGCGTCTACGTAGACGCCACGCTGGGCGGCGGGGGGCACAGTGCGGCGCTGCTCGAAGCGCTTGCTCCCGAAGGCCGGGTCATCGGCATCGACCGGGACCCGGCGGCGTCGGCGGCGGCCCGCGAGCGGCTCGCCGGGGAGCTTGCGCGCGGGCGCTTCCTCGCGCTCGAAGGCAACTTCGCCGACGTGGAGGCGCTTCTGGCCGAGGCCGGCGTCTCGACCGTGGACGGCCTCCTGCTCGACCTCGGCGTCTCGTCCCGGCAGATCGATGCGCCGGAGCGGGGGTTCAGCTATCGGGCCGAGGGGCCGCTCGACATGCGCATGAATCCGGACACCGGGCTTTCGGCGGACACGGTGGTCAATGCGTGGGAGGAGCGCGAGCTTCGGCGGGTGCTCCGGGCCTATGGCGAAGAGCCGCGCGCTGCGAAGATCGCCCGGGCCATCGTGGCGGCCCGCCCCCTGGCGACGACGACGGAGCTGGCCGGGGTCGTCCGAGGCGCGGTTCGGGAGCGCGAGGCCGTGAAGACCCTCTCCCGCGTCTTTCAGGCGATCCGCATCGCCGTCAACGGCGAGCTCGAAGCGCTGGAGCGCGCGCTCGCTGCGGCGGCGCGGCTGATGCGCCCCGGCGGGCGGATCGCCGTGATCAGCTATCACTCGCTCGAAGATCGACGCGTCAAGCGCATCCTGCGCTATGGCAACCTCGAGGGCCGGGCGGTCCGCGACCTCTACGGCAACCTGATCGCCCCCTGGCGCGAGATCCACCGGCGGCCCGTGACGGCGGACGAGGCCGAACTTGCCGCCAACCCGCGCGCCCGAAGCGCCCGCCTGCGCATCGCCGAACGCCGGGCCGATGCCGACGACGCCGTTTGACCTGATGACGACATGTTTACGACCGATTCCGAAATACGAGATTGGCTCCGCAGCCTCGGCTATGCCGTGGCGGGGCGGCCGCGCCCGAGCGTGGAGGCGATGTTTCTTCGGGAGGCGCGTCAGTGGGGCCTTGCGCCGAACGCGCTGGCAGCGCTGATCCGGGACGAGAAGCTGTCGCCGGCCGAGGTCGGAGCCGGGGTTGCCGGCCGGCAACCGGCGGCGTCGCGAATGGCCGCCTGAGCCTGGAGAAAACAATCATGCCGACACCACACGCAAAAAGATCGACCAAACGTCGGAAGCCGCGCTTCAGGAAAGTGCAGCCTGCCGCGCCGAAAAAGAAATTGCCGGCTCCGTCGCGGGAGGCCGTGGCCAAACGGCGGACGGCGGCGCACGCGCAGCCGGGGCGGAAGACGCCGGGCGGCGCGCGGCGCGACCGACTGCCGGGGTGGAACGAGCTGGCCGGAGCGGAGAACGCCCGTGTCCCGAAGCGCACGAAGACGCAGACGGTGCTCGACGCCGTCCCCACGGTGCGCTTTGCCGCCTTCATCCTCGCGCTGGCGGCGGCCTTCACCCTCTACGTGGGCCACGTCCACGCCTCGCAGGAACTCCTGACCGACATTCAGCGGCTCCAGCGCGAGAACCTGAACCTTCACCTGAAACACAACCGACTCAAAGGTGCTTTCGACGAGATCACGTCGCCGGGGCAGATTTACCGGCGCGCCCGCGCCCTCGGCCTCACGGAAGCGACGACCTATGGACCCACGATTGAGATGGAACGATGATTGGCCCGTTTCGCCTTTTCGGCGCGGCGGCAAGCAAGGAGCTGGCGCGTGAAAGCGAGAGATCAAATACTGGCGCGGATGTACGTGGTGCTGACGTTGCTCAGCATCGTGCCGGTGCTCGTGGCCGGGCAGGCATTGCGCATCTACCTCGTGGACGGGACCGCCTTGCGCGAACAGGGACGGAAACAGGCCGCTTCGTACGTGTCCATTCCGGCCATGCGCGGCGCCATCCTCGACCGCGCCGGGCGCACGCTCGCCGTCAACACCGCGCGATACGACGTTGCCCTTGACCCGACGGCGCCGGGCTTCGACAAGGCTGCGCCGACGTTCTTTGAAAAATTGTCCAGGCTGACGGGGCGCTCCGCTTCCGCTTTTCGAAGAAAAGTGCGGCGGCGAAGCAGCCCCCAGTACGTGCTCTTGCTCCGGGGCGTGTCCGAGGCGCAGAAAGAGGCGATCGCTTCCTGGGAAACGCCGGGGCTGATGCTCAAGCCGCGC
>JALSSK010000399.1 GCA_026984335.1 Rhodothermales bacterium | reverse complement strand
CGGGGATCAACTTCCCGTATCTGGCGTGCCGCTCGGCGCTGGGCCATACGTTCGCGCCGCCGGCGTACCGCCCGGTGCGGTACGTGGCGGCGGGCGCGGCGCTCCGGGTATGGCGACGACCCCGAAGCCTGCGCCCCGCGCTCAGGTGGGCGGAGACGGAGTGGCCCCATATCCTCCGCGATCCACTTCCGAAAACGATCCGCTTTGCGCGGCGCGTGCTGCGGTTCGCGGGCTCCCGTGAGCGTTCCGGCTCGGCGTAACGGCTCGCCTTCGCGCTTTCTTCGTGGGATGCACGCGGGAACGGGAGAGGGGAAACGGCGTTTCGGCGTATCTTTCGGCGCGGCGTCCGCCCGAGGCACGTGTTTCCCCTCTTTCGTATGATGCTCTCGCTCTCGAACCTCAACTTTCCCGCCTCCCCCGAACGGGTCTTCGGGCGCACGGGGCCGCTCGTGCTCGAAGTCGGCTTCGGCGACGGGCGCTTTCTGGCGCATCTGGCGCGGGCGCATCCGGCGTGGAACCTGCTCGGCGCGGAGGTCTCGCCCGCCTCGGTGACGCGCGCCTTCAAGCGGCTCCGGCGCGAGGGGATCACGACGGCGCGGCTGTACAAGGGGCACGGCCGCTTCCTCGTGCGCAACGTCGTCCCGCCGCGCGGGCTGCATCGCGTCTACGTCAACTTCCCCGACCCGTGGCCCCGGAAACGACACCACAAGAACCGCCTCCTTCAGGCCGGTTTCTTCCGCCTCCTCTCGACGCGCCTCGAAGACGGCGGCGCGCTCCGGCTGACCACCGATCACGCCGAGTACTTCGCCTTCGCGCTCGAAGAGGCGCGTTCGACCGGGCTTTTCGCCGTCGAGGAGCAGCCGCCGCCGCCTGCTACGCTCCAGACGAAGTACGCGCTGAAGTGGCGGGAGCAGGCGCGTCCGATCCATCACGCGGTCTTCGCGAAAACGGCGGAGGCGGACGAACCCTTTGAACCCATTCAGATCTCGAAAGACATGCAGCACGCGCTATTGGAAGGCGACCTGAGCGCCGCCGGCGGCTTCACGAAGCAGGTGCACCGCTTCTCCGGCGGCGTGGTGATCCTCCTCAACGTCTACCGGGAGATGGAGGGCGAGGGGCTGCTCTTTCCCGCCATCATCGAGGAAGAGGACCTGCGGCAGGAGGTGCTGGTGAAGGCCCGCCCGCACGAGGGCGGCGTGTACGTGGGCCTCCAGCGCTTCGGCGACCCGCTCACGACGAAGGGCGCCGCCGAGGCCGTCCGCGCCGTCACCGAATGGCTCGAAACCCGGGGCCTCCGGCGCGTGGAGACGTGGTTCTGACACGCGACGGCGGACCGAAAAAACAAGGCATGACCACGGAGCGCAGCCATGCCTTGCGGAAGCCCGGGTAAAGAAGAACGGGCGCGATCATTGCGCCAGACGTTTCATCGCGTCGATCCCCGAGCGAATCTGTTCGACTCGGGTCGTTGCCGGTCCCTTTGACGGTCGCGCAGAAGCCGCATTCGCATGCCGTCCGAGATACGCCTCGGCTGCCGTGATGGCCCGGCGCGCGTGTGCGCGGATCGTGTCTTCCGGCCGGTAGCCCCGCAGGGTCTGAAGCGTGGCGGCCATCAGGTGCGCGTTCGGGTTGTCGTAGGCCGTCAGCTGTTCGATCGCAAAGGCCACGACGGCCTGTGTGTCGGGATCGAGCGTGCGCCGTCTCGACGGACGAGGAGGCGGCTCCATGCCATGATGTTCTCATAACCGGGAGGACTTGCAAGCGGGTAGAGATAGGCTGCTTGCGCCATGTCCATGGATGCGGCAAGCCCAACCACCGGACCTTCTTCCTGAGCGGGATTCTGACAGACAGAGCACAGAAGAATGTATACAAGGGCAGATAGCGTGGGAGATGAATTATTCATGCTCATGTGTTTCTCGGTTCTTCGTTGTGAGTGGGTGCATGACAATTACTCTTTCCCAGTGTATGCCGCATAACCTGAAGACCTTGACTGGTCCGATATCGGCGATTCTTGAGGTCTCGCACTATCCCGATACGAGATCTTTGTGCATTCTGTCATGCGCCCGGCATCTGGATGCCTCAAAAGATTAATTTTTGACAGATGACATGCCAGAGGGAAATCCGGGAATAGGAGCTCCGATAAAAAGCCAATCCGCTATTTCATCTTTACCCACTTTGCGTACAAGCAGTTTCTCTTCGACTATTTGGCGGCCGAAACTGGAAGGAGCAAACCTTCTTTTTACAAGAACAAGCTGAGGTGTAGCTGCCGCGCCGGGAATATTTTCATAAATAAAAAGGCGAGCAGATGTATTTTGCCATTTTCTTCCGGAGATGACTTCGTCAAAAAGGCCAAATTTACCAAGGTGTCGCAAGCCGTCCTCAACCGACCAATCTATTGCCGCTCCAAGTGTGGACATCTCATATTCATGTTCGCGAGCGAGGTCTTGGGTAATTAGTTTGGCCTGTTCAATCAGATTTGGAAGATCTTCGTCATTGGAAAATTTGCAGCTATGGGAGCCAATATAAACGAAAAGTATTTCGACATCACGTTTTGCCTTATACTCCGGAATGTAATACGCTGGATTGATAGCACCGGAATGAAGCATGTTGGGTAGGAGTCCAATACGAGAGGTGAGTGCATCAAGAAAAAATGGACTCGCAAAAAAACCCACAGCGAATGATAGCAATAAAACCAATACACTAAATATCGAAAATAAAATATTATATATTCGATATTTTTCAGTCATGATTCACGACCGACATGTTGAACTAAATTGAAACATCAAAAACAAAAACCCGAGGGTAGGGACGGTTAGAAGCAGCGAACAGATATCCTTGAGCCAGGTCTATATCAAACGCAACCTCACCCAGTGTGCCCATGTATTCTCCTGTTTCAGCATTGGGATCAAATTTAAACAAATGCCTGCCCCCTTTTTGTTCAACAGTAAAATATTGCACAAAGAAATCGTTTTCATGAGTAAAAAATCTTGATAATACATTCTCTCCTTTCTGTGGCGCAGTATATTCCAGCGTCGGTCGACCGTCGGGCAAGACCCCTTCAATTATGTCGATCGGATCAAACGTGTCCAAATAGATTCTCCGCAACTCCGTACCTTCTTCGTCATAAACAAAAAAAATCGGTGTGTGATCAATAGATACCAGGAGCGTGTTCGACTCGCGATTGCATACCACTTGCCCACGCGGGGAAAGTGTTTGCCGGACAAAAGGATTTTCTGAGTCGTAGTAGATTCCAAATGAGTCAACTCTGGCGCCGTCTAGCCTGTACTTGAGAACAGCGCTTTTAACTTCTTCAGAATATCCTCTTGCAAAAACATGGTCATTCATCACACAGGCATCCCACGGAGGAAAGTCCACCTTAAAAGAGAATGAATAAGCTATAGATGTGTCAGATACTGAATAAATCAGCACAGTCCTGTTTCTGTCGAGAGTAATGAGTGTATTTTTCTTGTCGTCAAAATCGATAGCCTGAGGATATTGAAGTTCGCCGGGGGCGACCCCTGGCCCTCCGACGGCAAACAGGAAAGCTCCATTATAATCGAAGGCTCGAATTTCATTGTAACGTGCGTCAAGAATAAAAATACGTTTGTTTTTCTTGTCCACAGCAAGATCTTCTATATAGCCGAACATTAATTTCGAATCCTCCTCTATCTTGCCTATTTGCACAATGGGATCGATATCATGTAGTCTTGCCTTCTCTTTGCTTATCGTATCAGGAACAGCAAGTCTCATTAATGGAGTCCGCTCATTGGCTTCAATCAGATTCGATATCCACTCTTGCGCTGGATGAATCCTGCCTGTCACGATTTCCGGATGATTGCTATTGCAACCAGCAATGGCGATCATGTAAACCAATAATACACGAGCAAAGTATGGTTCCATAAACATCACGATTGGAATCGGCTTTATTTTGGCAGTATATGATCAATATCCGGCATTGTCCGAGCATCGAGCATGTACATTACCATTTTGGAATCCGAGGCAAGATTAAAGTGACCCCCATGGATGAGGTACGTTTCGGACTGGAAATGTGCATTTTCGAACCAGTGGTATTCGGTTCCCCAAAACCGTGGGTCTTCTAGCATGACCTCCACATAGGGTCCTCGCCATATTGGGTTGGGTTCTCCATTTACACGCTTACACAGGTGCTCGCACACATGAAAGAGAGGTTGCTACAGGGTCGGAGCAGCTTGACTTATCGATACTACCGCAATCTCCCCAAACATCACCAAATTGATCATTCCGGCCCGCATCCCGTTAAAGTGCATCCATTTCCGGTTGAATCACAATTTGAGCGCTGGTTAGCAGCAACACATGCTGCTTCCTTCTGTCCATCACCCCACTCAAACAAGGCACACGTGTCTTCTTCGCAAGTTGGTGCACCATGCGAATAAACAGGGGAAAACGCAGATTTAACAACTACACCTCCAAGGAAAAAAAACAGGCACAAAAGCAGAAATGTTATTGATTTGGCCAGGTGTCCCATGGTCGTTCCAGTGTTTTAGTGAAAGTGAAAGGGTCATTCATTCATTCCGGCGAACAAGCGGATTGTATGCAGGTGCTACCTGTTGTATCGCAATTTGTACCTAATTGTGATCCGTCCAGGCAAACATATAAGCAACCATTATTACAACTGCCGTCATAGCCTATCAAATTGCAAAAATCATTCTCACACGTCGGTATTCCGGCAAAAACATCCTCAGCCAAGAAAGTGGCTTTGAGGGCAAAGCCGCTCGAGATTCCCAAAATGAATAAAAACAGTAGAACCAAACTCCGGGGAAGGTTGTCTGAGGTCTTCATCTTCGTTTACCGTCAGGATAAGCGGGTAAGAACCGTGTGTTGTTTATTTCTTCTTCGTCGGCGAAGTTAAGCATGAAGTCTTCCATGTGCTTTGCGTTTTTTCTTCAAGATGCATTTCGGTACTGTTTGGGCGCATGGCCCGTGTATCGTTTGAAGGCCCGTGTGAAACTATCATGTCGCCCGTAGCCCACGGCCGGCGCGATTTGAGCGATCGGGATCGTCTGCAGTCCCTCGTGTCGGAGCAGCCGCTTCGCCAGCTCCATCCGGCGCCTGCGGCGGTAGGCGCGGGGAGACTCCCCCACGTGCCCGGCGAAACGGCGCGAGACGTTGTGATCGTTCAGACCATACCGGCGTTCGATTGCTCCGAGCGTCTGCCCAGGTTCGAAGCAGTGGGTGTTGAGAGCCTTGAGCAAGGCGCGAACGTCGATCGGGTAATCGGCTTTCGGATGGTGCAGTTCGTTCCGGCGATACGCTTCGACCAGCGCTTCCAGGAGGTTGTAGGGATTGCGGGGGGGGGGATGCATACATGCGGCGTCGTGGGATGAGTTGCGGTGTCGTCATCCCTATAAACACCGCATAGGCGGAGATATAACCTTGCCGGACGGATTATTGCTCCATGCGATGCCGTCGTGCGGGGGCGGAGGAGGCGGTCCGTTCAGCCGGCCCACCGCCGCATTTGCCACCGGCTCGGCGGCAGGGCGGGGGCGTCGCGGACCTCGGCGGCGGTGGGAGCCTCGGCGGCCCGATAGAGCACGGCGGCCACGGCGGCGGCGCGGTCGAGCGCGGGGTCGTCCGGGGTGAGCGCGGCGGGGTCGAAGTGGTCGGCGACGAAGTGGGTCGAGAGGTCGCCGCGCCGGAACGCCTCGTGCGCCATGACGAAGCGGCAGAAGGGGATCGTGGTGGGCACGCCGGCGACGTCGTACTCGTCGAGGGCGCGCGCCATGCGGCGGACGGCCTCCGCGCGCGTGCGGCCCCACGTGGTCAGCTTCGCGATCATGGGGTCGTAGTGGATCTGCACCTCGCCGCCCTGCTCCACGCCCGCATCCACGCGCACGCCGAAGCCGTCGGGCGGGGCGTGACGGAGCAGCCGCCCCGGGGCGGGGAGGAAGTCGTTCGCCGGGTCCTCGGCATAGACGCGGCACTCGACGGCGTGCCCGTGCAGGGTGAGCTCCGCCTGCGTATAGCCGAGCGGCGCGCCCTCGGCGATGCGGATCTGCTCGGCCACGAGGTCGAGGCCGGTGACGGCTTCCGTGACGGGGTGCTCCACCTGAAGGCGCGTGTTCATCTCCATGAAATAGAAGTTGAGGTCTTCATCCACGAGGAACTCGACCGTGCCCGCGTTCACGTAGCCGCACGAGCGGGCCGCCTGCACCGCCGCCCGGCCCATCCGCGCCCGGACCTCCGGCGTGAGCGCCGAAGAGGGGGCTTCCTCGATGACCTTTTGATGCCGCCGCTGGATCGAACACTCGCGTTCGAAGAGGTGCACCACGTTTCCGTGTGCGTCGGCCAGGATCTGAAACTCGATGTGGCGCGGGCGGAGGATGTACTTCTCGAGGAAGACGCGCCCGTCGCCGAAGGCCGCCTGCGCCTCGCGCTGCGCCGCCTCCATCGTGCGCGCGAACGCCTCCGGCGTCTCCACGATGCGCATGCCCTTGCCGCCGCCGCCCGCCGCCGCCTTGATGAGCACCGGATAGCCGATCTCCGCGGCGAGGCGCGCCGCCGCTTCGAGGTCCTCCACGGCGTCCGTCGTGCCGGGGGCCATCGGGACGCCCGCCTCCTCCATGAGCCGCCGCGCCGCCGTCTTGTCGCCCATGGCGCGGATCGCCGCCGCCGGGGGGCCGATGAAGCAGAGCCCCGCCGCCTCGCACGCCTCGGCAAAATCGGCGTTCTCCGAGAGGAACCCATAGCCCGGATGGATCGCGTCCGCCCCGCTCTTTCGCGCCGCTTCGAGGATCTTTTCGGGCACGAGGTACGAGAGCGCCGACGGCGCGGGACCGATCCGATACGCCTCGTCGGCCAGGCGGACGTGCGGCGCGGTGCGGTCCGCGTCGGAGAAGACCGCCACCGTCGCGAGGCCGAGCTCCCGGCACGTGCGGATGATGCGGACGGCGATTTCGCCCCGGTTGGCGATGAGAACCTTTTGTATGCGCCGGTGTGTCATGTTTGGGGAAGCCGAAGATTTCGAAGAAAGGGTAACTTTTCGCCGGATGCGACGGAATACGGGGGAGGGCGACCGAAAACGCAAGCGCGGCGCGCGGATGATGACGCCGCCTCGCACGGCCCCGAAGTTAAGCCCCCGCGATGACAATTGGAGAAGGACGGGCGATGCCTGACAACAAAGACTATTATAAAATCCTCGGGGTCTCGGAGAGTGCGGGCGCGGACGAGATCAAGAAAGCCTATCGGAAGCTGGCGCGAAAATACCATCCGGACCGCAATCAGGATCAACCCAACGCCGAGGAACGCTTCAAGGAAATTCAGGAGGCGTACGAGGTGCTCTCCGACCCGAAGAAGCGGAAGACGTACGACCGGATGCGGAAGAATCCCGCCTTCGGCACGTTCTTCGGCGACACGTACACCACGCAGAACGGCGGGCGGTATTACCGCGCCCCCGACGGCACGTACGTCCACGTCGATACGAAGGGCGGCGGCGGGGGAGGCTTCGGTTTCGGCGATCTCTTCGGCGACCTCGGCGACCTGTTCAAGGGCGTCTTCACCGGCGGCGAGCCGCAGACCGCGCGCGCGCCCCGGACGGCCAAAGACCTCGACCGCCGGACGACGGTGCGCCTCTCGTTCAAGAAAGCGCTCGAAGGCGGAAAGGTGGAGGTGACGCTCCCGGACGGAAAGAAGGTGCGGATCGCCTACCCGAAGGGCGTCGCGGACGGATACAAGGTGCGCGTGCGCGGGCGCGGCGGCGCCGGTCCCGGCGGACAGCGCGGCGATTTCTACGTGACGTTCGAGGTGAGGCCGCATCCCCGCTTCCGCCGCGAGGGCAACGACCTGTACACGAAGGTGACGGTCAACGCCTTCGAAGCCATGCTCGGCACAACGCGCCACGTCACGAATGCCTACGGCAAACGCATCAAGCTCACCATCCCGAAGGGCACGCAGCCCGGCGAAAAGCTCCGCCTGCGCGGGCAGGGCGTGGCGACGGACAAGGGGACCGGCGATCTTTACGTCGAGATCGAAGTGACCATTCCGAAAAACCTCTCCGCCGAACAGGAAGTCCTCCTCCGCAAAGCCGCCGAGCGCGCCGGGCTGATCTGACGTCTCTACTCCCCTGGCGCTTACGGATCAGGCGCGCCGCTCTTTCGACTGTAGACCAGGGATCCGATGAGCGCGGATATGCCGATCACCAATGTGCCGAGACCGCCGATGTTGTGTTCGTTCCAGAGCAATACACCGGCGAGAGCAATAACGAGTAAACCGAGCGTAAAGCCCATCCATTGCCCCCGGCTGAAACGGCGCATAAAAAGCCGGTCCATTTCGTGGCGATGATTCTGTTCCTTCCGGGCCATTTCGACGAGCATACCCGGCAGGTCGGAGATGACGTCGCCGTATTCCCGGAGCACATCGGGTGGGGGGAGCGGGCCGCTAAACTGCTTACTGATCGTCAGTTCGATAAAACGCTCGAACTTTTCCGGGTGTCGCTTGATGAAGCGCTCGATATCCCGGTCGGACGGAGTGCCCGCCGTTTCTCGTTTCTCTCGGGCGCGTTTGCTTCCGCCGGCCATAAAATTTCGCCGCCGATGGCTGCTATTCGGTCTCGGTCAAGAAAAGGTCGAACTGATTGTCGTTCCGGCCGGATTTGATCGATTCGGCGGCATGGATGACGTCGCCGCCCACGCGCCGCCAGTCGTGATAAAGCGCGGCAGCATCCGAGGGGTGGAAACGGCGCATAGGAGACAGCGTCCCGGAGAGGTCGAGCACGCTTCCGAATCCGGCCAGAAAAGCGCGTACGGCTTTGGGATTCAAACCTTTGCCAAACGGTCGCATGGAGGCCACAGGGTTTGGTGAAACAGAGGATAAATACGGTCCCTCACGCGATCAGTTTCGGCAGTAAGGTACCGACTTAAAACGAATCGCTCAAGGTATTTCTCGTGATTGGAAAGGTTTGCGCGGAAGTCCTCCTCCGCAAAGCCGCCGAGCGCGCCGGGCTGATCTGACGCATCTCACGGGCGGCGGAACGTGACGGCGAGGCCGAACTGTGCGCCGCCTCCGGCGAAGTCGTATCCCCCCTGAAGGAGCACGGGTCCGGCCCGGGCCACCGCGCCGAGGGAGACGCTCGGCGACAGGTCGACGGCGTCGCCGTTCTCTTCGGCCCACACGCCGAGGCCGACGGCGGGCCGTATGGGTGCGCGGAACAGGTCGAAGAAGCCG
>JALSSK010000398.1 GCA_026984335.1 Rhodothermales bacterium | reverse complement strand
GCGGCGGATCGCGCCCCGGAGGGCGGCGTCGAGGAGGCGGAGCGCCCACGCGGCTTGCTCGAAGGCCGTGCCGTACACGCTCGCATATGCTGCCCAGAAATCGGGCAGATGCGCTTCGAGGCGGGCGTCGAGGGCCGGCCGGTCGGCGAGCGTCTGAGCGTGCCGCGCCCGGAACGCTTCGAGGAGCAGCCGCGCGTGATCGCCGGTCGCCCATCGTTTCTTCGTGATCCTCTCCGGCGTCTTTGCAACCATGGCGCGCTCGTGTGAGGGCGGCGCCCGGCATGAAGCCCGCACCGTCCGCCCGGGTTTCTTACCAGAACATGCCGACGAAAAGCGCGATGAGCAGCAGCAGCCCGACCGAGAGGTACCGATAGTTCAGGTACCACGGGAGCGCGGCCAGCTCTTTCGTCTCCTCGCGGAAGAAGGCGGGCGTCCACGTGAGCGCTTTCACCTTCTCCGGGTCCGGCGGCTCGGTCATCAGGCTGACGACGACCATCACGGCGGCGCTGATGGAGAGGAGGATCGGGGGGAGGTAGAGGAAATGGAGCACGGGCACGCCCTGTGCGGCGAGGAGCGCCTCCTCGGGGCCGAGCGGACCGGTCTGGATGATGAGCTTGTCGGCCAGCGCGAAGGCGAAGATGACGGCCGCCGAGAGGTGCCCCACGAGGAGCGCGGCAAAGGCGCTGTGACGGTTGGCCCGTTTCCAGAAAAGCCCCACGAGGAAGCAGGCCAACACCGGCGGCGCGAGGTAGGCGAGCATCTGCTGGAGGTACGTCCACAGGTCGGGGAAGCGGAGGATCTGCGGCGCCCACAGGATCGCCAGCGTCATGAAACCGAACGTGACGACGCGTCCGACGATCACGAGCGTGCGGTTGCTTGCCTCGGGGCGGAGCTTCTTCACGAAGTCCATCGTCACGAGCGTCGAGGCCGAGTTGAGCGTCGAGTCCACGCTCGACATGATGGCGGCCACGAGCGCGGTGATGATCACCCCCCGGATGCCCGGCGGCAGCAGATCGAACATGAGGGTGGGAAAGATGAGATCGGCGTTTTCGGCCAGGCGTGCGGCGATCTCGGGATGACTCTCCGCCGTATAGATCAGCCGGGCGAAGATGCCCGGGAGCACCATGATGAAGATGATCGGGAGCTTGAGCAGTCCGGCAAAGAGCGCGCCCCATCGCCCGTGGTTGAGGTCCTTCGCGCCGAGCGTGCGCTGCACCATGAACTGGTTCGTGCCCCAGAAATAGAAGCCGAGGAGGAAGACGCCCGTGAGCAGCCCCGGCCACGGCATCGTCGGGTCGGTGGCGGGCTGGATGACGCTCAGGTCCTCCGGCGGCACGACGGCGAGCACGGCGTCCCACGACCCGACGGCGTCGAAGGCGATGACCGACACGAGCAGCGCGCCGAGGATCAGCAGCACCGCCTGTACGGCGTCGGTGTAGACGACGGCCTTCAGCCCCCCGGCAATCGTATAGAAGCCCGCCAGCACGCCGAGCGCCGTCACGGCCTGCCACAGCGGAATGTTCGGGTAGATCATCTGCACCACCAGCGCGCCCGCATAGAGCGCCGCCGCCGTGTCGATGACGATGTTCATGAACACCAGAAGCGCGGAGTAATAATACCGCGAACGCTGGTCGAAACGACGTTCGAGAAACTCGGGCATCGTGAAGACCTGCGTTTTCAGGTAGAAGGGCAGGAAAAAGACGATGAAGAAGATGAGCACGAAGGCCGCCATCCACTCGTAATTATACACCGAGATGCCCGAACTGAAGGCGCTCGACGAGAGTCCCACCATCGTGCTCGAAGACACGTTCGAGGCGAAGAGCGAGAAGCCGATCAACCACCACGTCAGCGATCGACCCGCGAGGAAATAGTCGGTGGTGGTCTCGGTCTTTTTGGAGACGTAGATGCCGACCCATACGATGAAGATGACGTAGGCCACCACCATGAAGAGATCGAGCGCGGTCAGTTCGAAGGCGGGCATGGAGGTTCGGGGTTGGTGAAGGGGCGGGGCGCGGGCGCAGGTCGATGTGCGCGAACGCGGGGGAGGGGGCTGTCGCCCGGCGGGGTGGAACGGCCTCCCGGAGAGAGGCCCTGAATTGTAATCGTTTGCATCACAAAAATGCAAGCGGGATCTTGTGCACCCGAGAAAAAGCTGAAACAAAACGCGCGGTGTGCTCCGGGGCGCGAAAACGCCTCCGCCCGCGCATCCCAAACCGGCAACACCCATGGCATCCTCACGGCTCCTTCCGCTCTGCCTCGCGCTCGTCACCTTCGCTTGCCCGACGACCGCCCGGGCGCAGACGACGACGGGCCTCGTGCCGCGCTTCGCGCCTGCGGAGAGCGGCCTGAAGCTCGAACGATCCGCACGGATCGGCGCGTTCTTCGACGTGCTCGGACGCAAGTCCGCCGTCTTCGGCTATGAGAACCGCCCCTTCGAGGTGTGGGCGTATCCGCTCAAACTCGTCTCCGACTTCGAACTGGCCTTCCGCATCGCGGACTATCCGGGCACGTTCGCCGGGACGGACCTCGTCACGAGCGTCGAGGTGCGCCCCGAGGCGACGATCCTCACCTACACCCACGCGGCCTTCACCGTCCGGCAGATCCTCTTCGCACCGGTCGACGAGATGGGCGTGGTCATGCTCCTCGACGTCGACAGCGTCCGGCCCCTGACCATCACCGCCTCGTTTCGCCCCGACCTCCGCCTCATGTGGCCCGCCGGGCTGATGACGGGTAATATTTTCTGGGACGACGCCGGCGACTATTACGGCATCGTCGAGGAGAGCCGCCGCTTCGCTGCCGTCGTCGGCGCGCCGGGAGCGCGGGACGTGTCGGTGATGCCGTATCAGGAAGAGCCGCGCGACGTGCCCAACCGCTTCGTCCTCGACGTGTCGCCGGAGACGGCCCGCGAGTATCTCCTCCCCGTCGTCGTGGCAGGGAGCGTGGACGGCTTCGAGGCCGCGCGCGCGACGTACGACCGGATCCTCGGCTCGGTCGAAGCGCTCTATGACGCCAACGTCCGGTATTATCGCGACTTCCTCGCGCGGACGACCGCCGTCCACACCCCGGACGAGCGGCTCGACGAGGCCTTCGCCTGGGCAAAGATCGGCACGGACAAGGGGCTGGCGACGAACCCCGACCTCGGCACGGGCTTCGTGGCGGGCTTCCGAACGGCGGGCAACAGCGAGCGGCCCGGCTTCGCCTGGTTCTTCGGACGCGACGCGCTGTGGACCACCTTCGCCCTACTGGCCTACGGCGACTTCGACGCCGCCCGCACCGCGCTCGACTTCCTCGAAAAATTTCAGCGTGAGGACGGAAAGATCCCTCACGAAGTCTCGCAAAGCGCCGCGCTCCTCGACTGGTTCGACGACTATCCGTATCCGTGGGCGAGCGCCGACGCCACCCCGCTCTTCATCATTGCCCACGCCGAGCACTATCGCGCCACGGGCGACCTCGACTACCTCCGGGCGAACTGGGAAGCCTTGAAGAAAGCCTTTGCCTTCACCGCCGCCACGGACACCGACGGCAACGATCTCATCGAGAACACCGGCTTCGGACACGGATGGGTCGAGGGCGGCGCGCTTTATCCGGCGCACGAGGAGATCTATATGCAGGGCCTGTGGGTGGCGGCGGCGCAGGGGATGGCGGAGATGGCCGTGGCGCTCGGCGACGCGCGACAGGCGGCGGAAGGCCGCGCCGCCGCCTTCCGCACCCGGCAGGCCCTCGAGAAGGTCTACTGGCTCGAAGACGTGGGACGCTATGCCTTTTCTAGCCGAACGCCGGGCCGCGCCGACCCCGAACACACCGAGCCCTTCGCCGACGAGAACACCGTGCTGCCCGCCGTGCCGATGTGGTGGGGCGTCCTCGACGACGAACGGGCGCAGGCGACCATCGACCACCTCGGCGCGGGCGCGCTCGCGACGGACTGGGGCACGCGCATTCTCTCGGATCGCAGCGAACGCTATGATCCGCTCTCCTATCACTACGGCTCGGTGTGGCCGCTCTTCACCGGATGGGCGGCCATGGGAGCGTATCGGTACGGCCGGCCCCACGTCGGCTATCAGGCGCTCATGGCGAACGCGCTGCTCACGCATCAGGACGCCCTCGGCTACGTGACCGAACTCCTTTCGGGGGATTTCAATACGGCGTTCGGGCGCTCGTCGCACCATCAGGTGTGGTCCGAAGCGATGATCGTCACGCCGGCGGTGCGCGGGCTCTTCGGCGTGGAGGTCCGGGACGCCGGGCGCACGCTCCGCTTCGCCCCGCAGCCTCCGGCGGACTGGGACCACTTCGAGCTGACGAACGTGAAGGCGGGCGATGCGACGTACACGCTCCGGATGACCCGGGACGTCGGGCGGACGCGCCTCGTCGTCGAGCGAACCGCCGGGACGGGCGTGGCGACGCTGGAACTGGCGCCCGCCTTTCCGATAGACGTGACGTTTACCGAGGTTCGGGTGAATGAGAGGCCGCAGGCGGACTACGAGGTCGTTTTCCGGGGGGATGGTCAGCGGGCCGTCGTGCGCGTGGAGGATCCGCCGGAACGGGTGGAGGTCGTCTTCACCCACACGCCGGGCACGCACGTGTACGTGCGGCGGGAGCCCGCGCCGGAGGGCGCGCGGAACGAGGGCCTTCGCGTGCTCCGGGCACAGGCGCTCCCCCTTACCGATGGGGAGGTGCTCGACCTCGTCGTCGAAGGGCGGGGCGGACGGACGTACACGCTCTACGTCCGCACGCCGCACCGGATCGGCGTGGTCGGCGGCATGACGGTGACCGAAGCCGCCAACGGCGACGCGGCCCTCCACATCACCTTCGACGAATCCGACGAGGGATACGTCCGCCGGTCGATCCGTCTGCCGCTGCGGTGAACGGCGCTCCCGCCGAAAGGGGCCTAACCGAAGGAATTATCGAACCTTGGGGAAGACGGCGGGTAACATACGTCGGTCCCTCGCATCGAAAATTCGAGGCGCGGAAGGCGTGTGTTTTACGGTTGATCGGAGAGCTCCGAGATGGCGAGGCGAAGACGATTTCTGACGATGGTCGGCGCACTCTGCGGGATGATGTTGCTCGTCGGAGTGGCGCGGGGACAGGGGCTGTCCGGGCTGAACGTTGCGTTCGCCGAGGGGGTGCGGGCCGTCGAGGCGGGGGCGTATGAGGCCGCCGTGATGCCGCTCGCCGCCGTCTTTCGCGAGGCGCCCGACTTCTTCGTGCCGGGGCGCGGGTCGGCGGCGTACTGGCTCGGGCGCGCCTATCGCTCCGCGGAGAAGCCGGAGGTCGCCCTCGACGTGTGGGCGCGCGGGTGGCAGGCGCTCACGGAAGCGGGCCGCATCGACCTCCGCCTCGCCGATGCGCTCCTCACGGAGACCTTTGCGCGGAAGGACACGCTTCGGTATCCCGTGGCGACCTCCGCCTACCTGACGCTTCTCGAACACCTCGACGGCGACCTCCCGGAGGACCTTCGCCCCATCCGCACGCGCGTGCTCGCCCCGCTGGCGCTCATCCTCCCGGACAGCCTCCGCGAAGCGACGGGCCTCACCGACGCCGAGACCGCCGGCACGGCGCGCCTGCCCGTGGGCATGGGCGCGCGGCTGGCCGCGTGGTGGCGGAGCATGGACCCGCTGCCGGCTACGCCCGAGAACGAACGCCTGCGCGAACACCTCGAACGCGTCGCCCACGCGACGAAGACCTTCGGCCACCCGCTCGCCCCGCTCGGCTTCGACGACCGCGCAAAGATCTACATCCGTCTCGGGCCGCCCACCCGCACCACCGCCGTCATGATCGATCAGAACGCGCCGCTCCGGCCCCAACTCTCCGACGCCCTCGCGCCGTTCTATCCGGAGGGCGTCTTCTGGGTGTACGACCACGTGGACGACACCGCGCAGTACCTCTTCGTGCGCGAGCGCGGACGGCCCTTCCGGCTCGGCAGTCCCGTGGACCTCGTGCCGCCGTCGCTTCGCGGAAAGCGGAGCAGCCTGCGCCTCATGGAAGCGATGATGGGCATCTATCGGATGCTGGCGCTGTACCATCGAAAAGGGCACTACGTCTCGATGTACGAACAGATCGAGAACTACCTCGGCTTGCTCGAAGACTACGCGCTCGCGGGGACGCAGCGCAGCCCCGCCGGGACGTATCGGGCCACGCCCCCCGCTCCGGCGGCCACGGTCTTCTCGACGCTCTCGCGCGCCCGCGCCGAGGATCGCCGCGCCATCCGAAGCCGCGAGGCCCGCGTCCCCGCCGCCTATACGAACGTTTTCGACGAGGTGGACCGCCTGCCCGTCGAGGTGCGATGGGCCCGCTTCCTCGACCCCGACGGCACGACGCGCACCGAAGTGTACTGGGGGCTGAAGACCCGCGACCTCGCGCCTTCGAAAAAGCTGGAAAAGCGGCTGAGCGAGGACGGTTTCACGCCGACGGGGCAGTATCTCATCGAGATGACGGCGCTCCGGCAGGCGGAGGACTTCCGCGCGCGGGGCCGGCAGGTGGCCCGCCGCATGGTGGCCGACGCCGGGGGAGACGAGACGGCGGTCATCCCGGCGCAGACCTTCGTGGCGCGGGGCGATACGGGGCGGTACGGACTGGCGCTCCAATGGGACGTGTTCTGGTCGTCGGTGGGCGCGGCGGTGGCGCGCGGGCCGAAGCTCAAGGTCGGCGTGTATCGCATCGGCGCGGTCGAAGCGCTCTCGTCCGACCCCGCCCGCCTGGAGATGAGCGACCTCAAACCGCTCCGGCTCTTCAACCCGGCGCAGTCCCTCGACCAGGCCGCGCCGTATCCGCACGGCGCCCTCTTGCCGGAGATCCCCTTCGGCCTGTACTTCGAGGTCTATCACCTCACCTTCGGAACGGACGACCGGGCCCATTTCACCGTGGCATACGAGGTCTCGCGGGAGGGCGAACGCGGCGAACGCATCACCGCAACGACACCGTATACGAGCGACCATCGCACCGCCCGCGAGACCATTTTCCTCGATCTGAACCGACTCCGCGACGAGGGGCGCTTCGAGGTCGCCGTCCACGTCACGGACGACACGACGGGCCACACCGTGACGCGCACCCTCACCTTCGACGTTCGGAAATGAGGGCCGGCGGGCCGCCGTCACGGGGCTCGCGTTCGCACGCCGTCGTCGGTTGCTCACCCCTCCACCCAAACACCCATACCGGCCGCGCGCCGAGGCTTCGGAGAGGCAACGTCATCCCCCCAACGCCGCTCACTGCGGGCGCTTCGAGAGGACGATCTCCAACTCGGCGATGCCTGCGAAGCCGGGGCCGCTCATCGTGCCCCGGATCTGTTTCAGGTCTTCGGTGATGGCGCCGTTGAGTTCACCGAGCGGGGGGCCGTCGAAGAGAAGGTCGAAGTTGATGATGGGGTGGAGGTAACTGCTCGATCCCTCGACGAGCGTGAACGCTTTCGCGCCGTCCGGGCCGGTCACGGTGCCGCTGCCGGTGACGTTCGAACGGTCCTCGGCAATCGTCATGTCGACCGCGAACGAGAGAGGCATGCCGTTCAGATCCTGCGAAGTGACTTCTCCGACCCAGTTGCCGTCGATGGAGTTTTCCCTGACCATCGGCTCGTTGGGGCCCGAGGAGTCGCACGCGGTGAGGAAGAACAGAAAGGCGAGCGGGAGAAGGAAAGCGGTTCGGGTCATGATGAAGAGGGATACTTCGTGGAAGGGAGCGGGTATACATACGCGCGGTGGGGCGGGGCGATCCGGCGGTCTCCCGTATGAGAGGTTGCACGCGAGCGCCCGCGTGTGACCACCGGGGAGACCTTATTCGCGCCGGGTGAGGGCGTCGTCCGGGGCGTGCCATTGGACGAGTTGGAGGCGGTCGTCGTTACGGGCGGCCACGAGGAGGCGGCTGCCGTCGGCGCGGCGGAGACGGCAGAGGGCGCGCACCTCGCCCGTGAGCCACAGGTTGCTCGCCGCGGGCTCGACGACCGTGAAGCCGCCCCGTCCGTCGCCATGGAGGAACCATCCGTAGCTCGCGTCCTCGCGCCCGCGCCGGGTGGGGTTGCCGCCGAAGTTTCCCGCGAGGAGCACGTCCGCATGGCCGTCCCCGTCGAAGTCGCCCGAAAGCACGGCGCGGACGGGGGCGAACTGCGCCTGCGCCGGGAGCGCGCGCATGGTGAATGTGCCGTCGCCGTTGTTCTCGGCATACGACGTCGTGAACGTGTACGCTTCGCGCACCTCGGCGTCCCGGAGGTCGTCCTCGGAGAAGACGTCGTGGAGGCGGCTGCCGGCGAAGGCGGCGTACGTCGGGAAGCGCTCGGCCAGACTCGGCATCTGCCGGATGAGCTCATCGCGGTCGGCGAAGAGGGACTCGACGCCGTCCTTGTACAGGGTGAGGATCTGATCGACCGTGCCGTTGGCGTCGAAGTCCTTGAGGTAGAGGCGGACGGGGTGCTCGGGCGAGGCGCGGAGGTATGCGTTGTGCCCGAGGTTGCCGAGCACGAGGTCCGCGTCGCCGTCGCCGTCGAGGTCGGCGGCGTGGACGGCGCTCCACCATCCGTTCGTGCCCGTGAAGCCCGCCGCCCCGGTGCGCTCGACGAAGCGGCCGTCCTCGTTCGCAAAGACACGCACGGGCATCCATTCGCCCACCACCACGAGGTCCTCGTCGCCGTCGCCGTCGTAGTCCGTCCACGCGGCGGCGGTGACCATGCCCGCCCCGGCGAGGGCTTCGGCTTTCGCGGCCGTCACGTCGGTGAAGCGGCCCGCGCCGTCGTTTTCGAGGAGGAAGCTCGGCGGCGTCGCGCCGTAGGCGCGCGTCTTCACCCGGCTGCCGACGAAGAGGTCGAGGTCGCCGTCTCCGTCGAAGTCGGCGGGCGCGACGACGGAGCCCTGCGCGAAGAACTCCGGCAGCGCGGTTTCGTCGCGGGCGAAGCGTCCCGCGCCGTCGTTCACGTACAGCCGGTCGCGGAGGGCCTTGTTTCGGCCCCAGAACTCATTGCCCGCGCTCACCACGTAGAGGTCGAGGTCGGCGTCCCCGTCGGCGTCGAAGAAGGCGGCGGCGACGTCCTCGAAGAGGCTGTCGGCCTGCCACAGCGCCTCGTCGGCGGGGCGGAAGTCGCCGGACGGCGTCTGCTTGAGCAGGCGTGCGGGCTGCCATTTCGCGCCGCCGGCGAAGACGTCGTCGAGGCCGTCGCCGTTCACGTCGCCCACGGCGAGAGCCGGGCCTTCCGTCGAGAGGAGGTGCGGCATGAGCGGCTCGCGCGTGAAGTCGATGAA
>JALSSK010000397.1 GCA_026984335.1 Rhodothermales bacterium | reverse complement strand
ACGCACCGAGACGCCGAAGAGCGTGGCGGCGCCCGCAGTGGGCCGCGCGATGCCGAGAAGCATCTTGACGAGCGTCGTCTTCCCGGCGCCGTTGGGGCCGAGGAGGCCGAAAATCTCTCCCGCGTGAACTTCGAGGGTGCAATCGACGAGCGCTCGCACGCGCTTTCGCCCGAAGGGGCTCGCATACGTCTTCGTCAGGCCTTGTGCGTGGATCGCCGGGGGCTCGGGCATGGTCAGGTCGGGAGCAGGGGGTGGGGCCGGGGCTACGTCGGCCTTCGGCGCGCGGTTGCGTTCGGGCGGGAACGAGCGTCAATCCACCGGCGGCTCCGGCTCCGACGCATCCGGGAGGGCCGGGGTGCGCGGCGGGAGCGCGTTCTCCGCGCGCATGTACACCGTCCGGCGCGGGAAAGGGATCTCGATGCCCGCTTCGTCAAAGGCGCGTTTGAGGGCGAGGCGGAGGTCGCGTTCGGCCTGCCACTGTTCCCCCGGCGTCACGCGCGCGACGACGCGGAGGTTCACCGACGACTCGCCGAAGCTCGTGATGGCCTGCACGGCGGGACGGTCGTCGCGCAGGATCGCCCGGCGTTCGGCGGCCCACGTCTCGGCCACCCGTTCGACCATCGGGAGGATGGCGTCAAGATCCTGTTCGTACGCCACCCCCACGTCCACGATCACGCGGGCGTAGTCGATGCTCCGGTTGCCGAAGATGCGCAGTTCCCCGGCGGGCACCATGAGGAGTTCGCCGTCGAACTTTCGCACCTTGATCATCCGCACGCCGATGTGCTCGACCGTTCCGGCTTCCTCGCCGATCTTCACGTAATCGCCCACGTGGATCGTGTCGTCGAAGAGCAGGAAGATGCCGCCGATCACGTCTTTGACGAGCGTCTGCGCGCCGAAGCCGATGGCGAGCCCGGCGATCCCTGCCGTGGCGATGAGCGCGCCTACGTCCACGTTGAGTTCGCTCAGGATCATGATGGCGGCGATGGGCCAGAGCACGTATCGAGCCGACGAGTTGATCAGGTTGCCGATGGTGAAGGCCCGTTGCCGGCGCGGGTGGAGGACCGGCAGGCGCTCGAAACGACCCATCCACCCCGCCGTCATTCGGTCGATGAGGCGGAGGGTGAACCACGTCAGAAAGAGGATCAGGAGAATGCTCAGCCCCCGCGCGAGGACGTCGAGCCAGAGTCCGGAATCAAAAAGGCCGGCCTCCATCTCGCGGAGGAGGGTCGGAAGGTGAGCCTCCCCGACGAGCGCGGTGAGGGCCGGCCCGGCGTCACCGGACGTTCCGCCGGTGGTGTCGGGCACGACCTGCGCTTCCTGCAGCAACCATTGCCCGGCCCCCGAAAGCTGCGCCAAAGGGCCAAAAACGTTCATGGGAATCACCTCGTGTCGGATCAGACGTCGGTGAGAGCGGCGATGCCGGGAAGGGTTTTTCCTTCGAGGAACTCGAGCATCGCGCCGCCGCCCGTCGATACGTGGCTGACGGCTTTTTCATAGCCGGACTGGTTGATGGCCGCCACCGAGTCGCCGCCCCCGACGATGGTGAGCGCGCCCTGCTTCGTCGCTTCGGCGAGGGCTTCGGCGACGGCGAACGTGCCGCGCGCATAGTTCGGCATCTCGAAGACGCCCATCGGCCCGTTCCACACGATGGTCCTGGATTTGAGGAGGATGCTCCGGTACGTCGCCACGGTGGCCGGTCCGACGTCGAGCCCCATCTCTCCGTCGGGGATGTCGCCGGTGACGACGTGGTGGGGGGCGTCGTTGTCGAAGGCCGTCGCCGCCACGTGATCGAACGGGAGCTTGATTTTGCCGCCGGCCTTCTCGAAGAGCGCGCGGGCTACGTCGAGCTTGTCGTCTTCGACGCGGGAAGCGCCCACGCCGCGCCCGAGCGCCTTGAGGAACGTATAGCTCATCGCCCCGCCGACGAGGAGATGTTCGACGCGGTCGAGCAGGTTCTCGATGACCCCGATCTTGTCGGACACTTTCGCCCCGCCGAGGACGGCCGTAAACGGATGGTCGGGGTTTTCGAGCACGCGGCCGAGGTATTCGACCTCGCGCTGAAGGAGGTAGCCCATCGCCGCCTGCCGGACGAAGTGGGTGATGCCCTCCGTGGAAGCATGTGCGCGATGGGCCGTGCCGAAGGCGTCGTTCACGTACACGTCGCCGAGAGATGCGAGCGCCCGGGCGAAGTCAGGGTCATTGGCTTTCTCGCCGGGGTTGAAACGGGTGTTTTCGAGCAAGAGGACGCCGCCTTCGGGCAGGCGCGCCACCGCCGCGCGCGCCCGCTCGCCCACGGTCTCCGGAACGAAGACGACCGGCCGGCCGAGGAGGCGTTCGAGATGCTTCGCCACCGGCGCGAGGCTGAGCCCGGGGTCGGGCTTGCCCTTCGGGCGGCCGAGATGGCTCATCAGGATCGCTTTCCCGCCCCGCTCGAGGACGGCCCGGATGGTCGGAAGCGCGGCGCGGATGCGGGTGTCGTCGGCCACCTCGCGGGAACCGTCTTCGTTCTCTTTGAGCGGGACGTTGAAGTCGACGCGGATAAGCACGCGCTTGCCGCGAAGGTCGAGGTCGTCGAGGGTCAGTTTGGCCATGAGGATCGAGGGATTGAGCAGGGTGGGGAAGGCCGGCATCCCGGACGGAGCCCACCCGGTTCCTTGAAACGATGGGGTCGTTCGTGCGGCGCGCGGTGGCCTCTTTTGCGAAGCGTGCCCGCCGGAGCCCGGAGAAAGAGTACGAAAAAGGGAGAGCGATGTCCTGCGTCGCCCTCCCTTTTGGTCAAAGATGAAACCGGTCAGGCCGTCTCGGCCACCGTCATGAGTTTCTCCACCACGTCTACGGTGCGGTTGGAGTAGCCCCACTCGTTGTCATACCAGCCGACGACTTTCACCATCGTGCCGGCAGCCATCGTCGAGAGGCCGTCGAAGATGCACGAGTGCGGGTTGTGGAGGATGTCGGTCGAGACGATGGGGTCCTCGGTGTACTGGAGGATGCCCTGGAGCCCTTCGCCGGAAGCCGCCCGGAAGGCCGCGTTGACCTCCTCTGCGGTCACCTCGCGCGTGAGGATCGCCGTCAGATCGGTGATCGAGCCGTCGGGCACGGGCACGCGGAGCGCGAAGCCGTCGAGCTTGCCGTTGAGGTGGGGGAGCACCTTGCCGACGGCGATGGCGGCGCCGGTGGTGGTCGGGATGATGGAGACGGCGGCGGCGCGGGCGCGGCGGAGGTCCTTGTGCGGGGCATCCTGCAGTCGCTGATCCGACGTGTAGGCGTGCACCGTCGTCATGAACCCACGTTCGAGGCCGAAGGCGTCGTCGAGCACCTTCACCATGGGCGCGAGGCAGTTCGTGGTGCAACTCGCGTTCGAGATCACCTCTTCGGCGCCGGTGAGGATGTGGTCGTTGACGCCGAGCACGACGGTGGCGTCGACCTCGCCGCGGGCCGGCGCGGAGATGACGACTTTCTTTGCGCCGCCGGCCAGGTGTTGGGCCGCCGCCTCGCGCGTGCGGAAGAAGCCGGTCGATTCGATGACCACGTCCACGCCCAGCTCCCCCCACGGAAGGTTCTTCGGGTCGCGCTCACTCAGCACCCGGAAGCGGTCGCCGTCGACGACGAGTTCGTCGCCTTCAATGGACACTTCACCGGGATAGACGCCGTGAACGGAATCATACTTGAACAGGTGCGCCAGCGTCCTGGCGTCCGTGATGTCGTTGACGGCTACGATGTCGAAATCCTTCGAACCACGTTCGAGGATGGCGCGGAAGACGAGACGTCCAATACGTCCAAAGCCGTTGATGCCGAGTTTGATCGCCATGTCGGGTTCTCCAAGTCTTAAAGGGTGATCGGGGGGAATGCTCCGTAGGGAATGCTCCGTAGGGAATGCTCCGTAGGGAATTCAAGCGCTGTCGAAGCAATGATGGCGCAGGGCGTAAGTTAATCGTATTTCGATACCCACGCTCGTGAAGACGCGTTCCGGGAAAGTTATGAAAGTATTTGAAAAATCGTATTTCGGATGAATGAAGACTCCGGGGGAAACGAACCATCGATGGCGCGTAAAAGCGGGGCCTTCGTTTCGGTAAACGAAATTTTGCGCAAGTGCGCCGCACGGGAGTCGCGCTCATTGCGGAGCCACGGGAAAAGCAATATTTTGCTTTTCTGTCCAAAAATGCACACTCCCGTGAGGGATCCTGCCGAACCTAATCCGCTTTTCGTTCCATGTCTACTCTGAATCCCACCAAGAAGATTTCCCGGCGTCAGGAGCTTCGCAAGGATACCGTCGTCACGTTTTACGCCCGCGTCTGGCAGTTCTTCGACCAGAACCGGAAGCTGGTCTACGGCATCCTCGCCGGAATTGCGGTGGTGATCGTAGCGCTCATCGGCTATGCTTTTTATCAGAATGCCCGGCAGTCGGAGGCCCTCGAGAAGATGGCCGGCGCCGTGCAGGCGTATGAGCAGGGGAATTACCGCGAAGCCCTCGACGGCACGGCGGATTTCGTCGGGCTGCTCGCCATCATCGACGATTACGGCAGCACCGACGCCGGCAACCTGGCCCGGTTCTATGCGGCGGACGCCCTCTTTCGCCTCGGCGAATACGACGAAGCGCTCAAGTATTTCAAGGAGTTTGACAAGCCGGACAACATCATCGGGGCGAGCGCCGTGGCGGGCGAGGCGGCCATTTACGAACATAAAGGGGAACACAAACGCGCCGGCGACCTCTATCGCCGCGCCGCCGAAATGGTCGACACGGACCTGATCTCTGCGCAGTACCTGCTCGACGCCGCCCGCGCATACGAGGAGGCCGGCGACTACCGAAGGGCCCGAGAGGCATACGAGGAGATCCAAGACCGCTATCCCGACGCGCCCGCCGCGCAGAAGATCGACCTGTATCTGGCCCGTCTCGAAGCGCTCGAAAAGGCCGCCTCCGAGTAGTCGTTCCCCGCGCTCCCGAAAGCCTTTCTCATCATCGAACGTTGACCCGTATGGCTGTTCCCTCGATTCTGGTCGTCGATGACGAAGGCAGCATCCGCCGGACCCTGCGGGAGATCCTCGAATACGAAGGCTTTGCCGTGGATGAGGCGGAGAACGGCAAGGAGGCCCTCGAAAAACTCACCGCCTCGCCGTACGACCTCGTCCTGCTCGACGTCAAGATGCCGGGGATGGATGGGATGGAGGTGCTCCAAACCATCTCGGAGAAGATGCCCGATCAGCCGGTGGTCATGATCTCCGGGCACGGCACCATCGAGACGGCCGTCGAGGCGACGAAGCTCGGCGCATTCGACTTCATCGAGAAGCCGCCGGACCTCAACAGGCTCTTGCTCACGATCCGCAACGCCCTCGATCGGGGACACCTCGAAGCGGAAAACCGCCGCATGCGGCAGACCATCGCCGAGAAGCACGACCGCGAGCTCATCCCCATCCTCGGCGAGAGCCCGGCGATCAACCGGATCAAGGAGACCATCGAGCGGGTCGCGCCGACGGAGGCGCGGGTGCTCATCACCGGCGAGCCCGGCACCGGGAAGGAGCTCGTCGCCAAGTGGATCCACCACCTTTCGAACCGGAGCAGGGGCCCCATGGTGGAGGTCAACTGCGCCGCCATCCCCGGCGAACTCATCGAGAGCGAACTCTTCGGACACGAAAAAGGCTCGTTCACCGGCGCGACGAAACAGCGCATCGGAAAGTTCGAACAGGCGCACGAGGGCACGCTCTTCCTCGACGAGATCGGCGACATGAGCCTCTCGGCGCAGGCGAAGGTGCTGCGGGCGCTTCAGGAGAACAAGATCAGCCGCGTCGGCGGCGACCGCGCCATTCCGGTGGACGTGCGCGTCCTGGCGGCGACGAACAAGGACCTGCTCGAGGAGATCGGCGAGGGTCGGTTCCGCGAGGACCTCTATCACCGGCTGAGCGTCATCCTCATCCACGTGCCCCCGCTTCGCGAGCGCCGCGAGGACATCCCGCTCATCGCCCGGCATTTCTCCGTGCACATCGCGCGGCGGAACGGGCTGGGCGAGAAGCGCTTCTCCGAGGAGGCGCTGGAACGGCTGATGCGGCTCGAATGGCGCGGCAACGTGCGCGAGCTCCACAACGTCGTCGAGCGACTGCTCATCCTCAGTGAGGGCGAGGAGGTCACCGCCCGCGACGTGGATCGCTTCGCGCAGTCGGGCCACGCGGCCGGCAACCCCGTCGAGAACCTGATCGACCGGTACGAAGAGTTCAGCGCGTTCCGCGATCAGGCCGAGAAGCTGTTCATCGAGCAAAAACTGCGGCAGCACGACTGGAACATCAGCCGCACCGCCGAGGCCATCGGCATCCAGCGCTCGCACCTCTACAACAAGATGAACAAGTACGAGATCGAGCGGGAAGACCGGTAATGCGCACGGGAGCCGCGCGCACACCGGCAAACGAACGCTCTCTCCGAACCTGTACGGTCAGGCGCCATGAACCCCATGCTCGTCGTTCGGGACCTGAAGAAAAGCTATCCGACCGGCGCGGGCGACCGTCTGGCGGTGCTCGACGGCGTGGATCTGGACGTGGAGGCCGGGACGGTCGTCGCCGTGGTGGGAGAGAGCGGCACGGGCAAGAGCACGTTGCTTCACCTCATCGGAGCGCTCGATCGTCCCGACGCCGGAACGGTGCTCTTCGAGGGGGAGAACATTTTCGAGAAAGGGGAAGAAGAGCTGGCCTCTTTCCGCAACCGCTCGATCGGATTCGTTTTCCAGTTTCATCACCTGTTGCCCGAGTTCACGGCGCTCGAGAACGTGGCAATGCCGGCCCTCATCCGGCGTCAGCGGCTCGGAGAGGCGAGGGGGCGGGCGCTCGAACTACTGCGGGTGCTCGGCCTCGAAGCGCGCGCCGACCACCGGCCCTCACAGCTCTCCGGCGGCGAGAAACAGCGCGTCGCCATCGCTCGGGCGCTCATGAACCGACCGGCCCTCGTGCTCGCCGACGAGCCCACCGGCAACCTCGACACGAAGACCGCCGACACGCTTCACCGGGAGATCATGCGGCTGAGCCGGACGTATCATCAGGCGTTCGTTATCGTCACCCACAACCTCGCTTTTGCGGCCATGACCGATCGCGTGTACCGGCTCGAACAGGGGCGTCTCCACCCCGTCGATGCCGCCCTCGCCGCCTCGTGGCTGCCCTGATCGGCGGCCTCTTTATCCGCGGAGAACGCGCGCCCGAACGCCGCGTACAAGCGACCCGACCCACCGAGATCCGTCCTCCATCCGTGCCTCGTCATGACTGAACTCCTTACGCTCGATCCCGCCGTCGGCTACGTCGATGAAGTCCTCGATCCGACGCTCGACCTCTTCGAGGAGATCGAACGGCTCAAACGGGAAAAGAACGCGGTGCTCCTCGCGCATTATTATCAGGAGCCCGACATCCAGGACATCGCCGACTACATCGGGGACTCGCTCGGCCTCTCGCGCCGGGCCGCCGAGACCGACGCCGACCTGATCGTCTTCGCGGGGGTGCATTTCATGGCGGAGACGGCGAAGATCCTCAACCCCTCGAAAAAGGTGCTCCTCCCGGACCTCAACGCCGGGTGCTCCCTCGCCGACTCGTGCCCGGCGGACGACTTTGCCGCGTTCAAGGCTCGGCATCCGGGGCACATCGTGATCTCGTATATCAACTGCACGGCGGCGACGAAAGCGCTGAGCGACATCATTTGCACCTCTTCGAACGCCGAGCACATTATCCGACAGATCCCCGAGGACCAGCCGATCATCTTTGCTCCGGACAGGAACCTCGGACGCTTTCTGATGAAGCAGACGGGCCGGGACATGGCGCTGTGGGACGGCGTGTGTATCGTGCACGAGACGTTTAGCGAACGCAAGCTCATCGGGCTGAAAGTGCGGTTCCCGGACGCGCCGGTGCTCGCGCACCCGGAGTGCGAGGAGGCCGTCCTGCGCCATGCCGACTTCATCGGGTCCACGAGCATGATCCGTCGTTTCGCGAGCGAGGACGCCCACGACACCTTCATCGTCGCGACGGAGGAGGGCATCCTCCATCAGATGCAGAAGGACAATCCGGAGAAGACGTTCATTCCCGCGCCGCCGGAGAGCGGGTGCAGTTGCAATCAGTGTCCGCACATGCGGCTGAATACGCTCGAGAAGCTGTACCTCTGTCTCAGGCACGAACAGCCGGAGATCACGATGGACGAGACGCTTCGCGTGCAGGCGCTCCGCCCCATCGAGCGCATGCTCGAGATGAGCGCCGCCATCCGGTGAAGCGTTTGTCTACCCCTGCGTCAGCCAGAACCACGTCTCGAAATCCCCGCCCCGTTTGTCGTCGCCGCTCGGGAGGTCGAGTCCGTCGTCGTTCCGGTCGCCGAGGGTTTCGCCGTCGAGATACAGGTCGCCTTTGGCGTTCCATATGAAGTTGCCTTTGAGCGTGAGGCGGGCGAGGATCTGCACGTTCCGGTTGAAGATCTCACTGAGGCGGCTGATCTCCTCGCCGAGCCAGGTCATGGCGCTGCCCGAGGGCTTCCAGAAGAGCGTGTTGCCGTCCACCGAGGCCGATTCCACGGGCAGGCGCATCAGGTTATACCCTGCCGGAATGGTCTCGCCCGTGACCCCCGGCGGGAGGAACGGCATCTCGAGCGTGACGAAACATGTGGCCCGTCCCCGGCGGGCCTTCGGGTCGAGGGGGTCGAAGTGGACGGTCTCCGGATCGAGTTCCTCACTGAACGTGACCTGAAACCCCGCCATGAAATCCGCGAAGAAGACGTCGGCGTCGACGGCGAGGAGGCGTCCGTCATCGAGGAGGGTGAGGCGCTCGATGGCAATGCCGGGCTCGGGGGCCGCGCCTCCGCCGGACTGCGTGCACAGGAGGTCGAGGGCTTCCTTCACCGTCTCCGCGCCCTTCAAGAGCGAACAGTCGGCAGCGGGTGTATAGGCGACCTCGGCGGCGACGCTCAGGTTCGCATGGAAGAGGATCGTCGCCGTGTGGCCGTCGGATTCGAGGACGACCTTCACTTCCTGATGCGGCGGGGATTCGGCGAGCCGCCACCGGCACGCGGCGAGGCCGTCGGGGCCGGTGACGACGGTGATCTCGGGGCCGGGCGCGCCGTCGGTGTCGAACCCCGGCTCTTCGAGCAGTTCGGCTCCGTCGATGGCCACGGAGAAGAGCACTTTCATCCCTTCGGCGGGCCATTGTCCGTTGGCCACGCGCACGCGGATCGGGAAGGCGAGGATGCGTGAGTCGGGGTCGCCGGGGAGCGGGCGCACCTCCTGACCGT
>JALSSK010000396.1 GCA_026984335.1 Rhodothermales bacterium | reverse complement strand
CGTCCGCGCCGTCGAGGGCCTGACCGAGCATCCAGAACCCGATGCCGAGGAGGTTGAGCCGGAGGTCGTTGAAATAGAAGAGAGGGCCGGCCATCATGCCGACGATCATGCCGATGACCGTCACCTGATTCGGCGTCATGTGCAGACGGTGGGCGAGCACGGCAAGCGCATAGCCCCAGGGACGGTAAAGGTAGATGTCGACGATCTCCTCGACGTCGCGCGCTTTGTACGTCTTTTCTATACGCCCCATAAACTCCGTCTGCCTCAGCGTCGAATCGATGCGTTGGATTAAAAAACCGGTTCGTCTTCGCGGGAAGGTCGCTCCGCCGGAAAGAAGGAAAAGAAGCTGCGCAACCGCACGACGCACGGGATTGCCGTCGGGCACAAAATACCTTTTCTCAGGGATATATGCTTCGATAAGCCGCCCGCTATCCGGCGCAGGTCACACCCTTTTGCCCCGAGCGGGTCGTTGCGCGCCCTTCAACGGGGCAAGTCGGGGGAGGTTCGTGACGCCGGCGGGCGATTTGGGCAAGTGCCCGTTGCTTTCATAGATTGGGGCCGAACGTTTCATCTGAATGCACAGGGAATCCATGAAAGAAATCCTCGTCCCCATCGATTTTTCTGAAATGACGGCCGCTGTCCTCGACGTCGCCGAGCGCATGGCGCGCGCCTTCGGCTCGGAGCTTCGGCTCCTTCACGTGGCTCCTCCGGACATTTCCTACGCGGGCCTCGATGCCTCGCCGAAGGAGGTGCGGGATCATCTGGCGGAGGAGCTTCGCGAGGAACACCGGCGGTTGATCGAGATGGCGGATGGGCTCAACGAGCGCGGCGTTCCGGCCAGGGCCTTGCTGGTCGAGGGCGTCCCGGACGAGGCGATCGTGGCGCAGGCGAAAGCGCACGAGACCGAGTTCATCGTGATGGGTTCACACGGGCGCAGTGCGTTGTTGCAGGCGTTGCTCGGCAGCGTCGGCGAAGGCGTCATCCGTCATGCGCCGTGCCCCGTCACGGTGGTGCCGCATGCCTCGAAGGCCGGCTGAACCGGGGCCGTCTCAGGAGTTCTCTTGGACATTTGAGAGGATGACCCCGAGGAGCGCTTCCTTGCGCACGAAAAGGATCACCCCTTCATCCGCTTCCTGCATCAGCGGGATGCTGACCACCTTCTCGTCGCTCTGCATCACGCGGCCGAGTTCGTGCAAAAGCGTGACGCCCTTGTCCGTCTCGAAGGCTTTGGTTTTCTGGCCGTTTGTGAAGTAAAAAGTGGCGCGTTTCTTTTTCATGGGATCCCAGGTAGGTTAAGTGGTCCGGAATGTGTCTTTTCGAGGAGGGTCAGGTCCGGGCGGGACCGACGAGTCGGCGGGCGGCGGCGAGGGCTGAGGAGACGAAGGCCGACGCGCGCTCGATCTGCGATGCGGCGCGTCCTTCTCCGACGAGCGCTCCGGCGGTGAGGACGGCTCCGGTCCATCCTTCGGTGTGCCAGCGCCCGCCGCCGTCGAGGGGGGGGAGCGCGGGATGCTCCGGATACGGCCATGGCGTCACGTACCAGTACGGCGCGGCATAGCTCCCGTCACCCGGCTCCATGCCCACGCCGATGCTCCGGGCTTCCTCGGGGTCCTTGTCCGGGTCGAGGGTGAGGAGCACGGCGAGGTCGAAGTGGTGAGGCCAGCACCGGGCGGGAGAGGCGGCGGGCTCTTCGGCGCGGACGGCTTCGAGGAGAAGGTGCGCGTTGGCGAACCACCTTGCCGTCTCGGCAAAAGCGGGCGCGGGCGCTCGGGCGAACGCACCGCCGTCGCCGACGGGATGGGGCGGCATCTCGTGATCGGGACGGACGAGCGGTCTGTCGAGCGCGCCGTCGGTGTGTTCGGCGAGGGTCATCGCGAGCCACGTGTATCCTTCCGTGAGCGTATGTCCGTCGAGCGGGAAGGCCGCCACGGCGACGTTCAGGTCGTCGAGGAGGAGGAGCGTCAGGTCGGCGGGGCGGAGGGCGGCGCGGTGCGAGGTGGGGCCGGGCGTGCGGCCGGAGGCGAGCACGCAGCCGTCGTTCTGCCACGTGAGACTGACGTGGCTCCAGTCCGGGACGGGGTCGAGGTACGTGTATCCCACCGAGGCGGGGATCTGCGCGGCCCAGTGAAGCTGAAGACGGGCGTCGATGAGGGTGTCGGGGGGCGGCGTACCGAGGCGCTGCCAGAAGTCGAGGGCGGAAGCAGATAGCGTCATGGGCGGAGACGGATGAAAGATGAGGATCAAATGAGCAAGGGGTCGGCCATGACCTCTACGAGGGCGGGACCCTGATGCGCGAGGGCATGACGGAGGGCGTCGTCGAGCGCTTCGGGATCGGTGACGCGGAGGCCGAACGCGCCGCAATTATGAGCGAATTTAGCAAAATTCGGATTGTGGAGGTCCGTCTGCCAGACGTCCCATTGCCCGGCGCGCTGCTCTTTCGAGATTTTGCCGAGTTCGGCATTGTTCAGCAGGACGTGGGTGATGTTCATGCCGTACTTCACCGCCGTGGTCAGTTCCCCCATGTATTGGCCGAAGCCGCCGTCGCCGGAGATGGAGAGGACGGGGCGGCCTTCGAAGGGCGAGCCGGCCTCACGGGTCGCCGCCCACGCGCCCATCGCCGCGGGAAAGCCGAAGCCGATGGAGCCGAGATAGCCGGACATGAGCACGGCCTGCCGCGCACATTCGAAGTATCGGCCGAAGGAGTACGTGTTGTTGCCCACGTCCACGGCGATGATGGCGTCTTCCGGAGCCTGACGGGTCAGTGCGGCGAAGATCGAGGCCGAGTTGAGGCCCCGCCCGCGATTCTCGGCGAGGCGACGCGCTTTCTCCGCCCGCCAGAGCGCCCACCGCTCGGCGATCTCGGCGCGGTGGTCGAGACTGTTCGTGCCGCCTTCGAGGTGCGCTTTCATGAGGGTCGCCGTCACCCCGATCTCGCCCCAGACGGGCACGTCCACCGCGTGAAACTTGCCGAGGGCCATCGGATCGAAGTCGACCTGGATGGTCGGGATTTTGTCTGTGATGCCGGTGTGGTTCGAGAAGCTTGCGCCGAAGACGAGCAGGAGGTCGGCTTCGTTCATGAACCACGAGGCGATGGGGGAGCCGCTGCGACCGAGGACGCCGCATCCGAGCGGGTGATGGTCGGAGATGAGGCCTTTCGCCTTGAACGTCGTGAGGACGGGACAGGTGAGCCGCTCGGCCAGATCGGTCACGGCGTCCATGTGGAAGCGCGCGCCGTGCCCGACGATGATGACGGGACGCCGCGCCGCGCGCAGGAGGGTGAGGGCGCGTTCGAGCGAAGCCTCGGGGGGGGCGATCGTGCGGGGCGTGAGGCGTCCCTCGGGCGAGCCCGCGCGGGCGCCTTCGGGGGCCGGGAGCTTCTGCACTTCGTCGGGAAAGATGAGATGCGAGACGCCCCGGTTGAGAACGGCGCTTTTGCACGCGAGGTTGACGAGCTCCGCGTGGCGGCTCGTGGGGAGCACCGTCTGGCTCCACTGCGCCACCTTGCCATAGGCGGCGTTGAGGTCCACCTCCTGAAACGCGCCGGGACCGAGCACCTGCGTGTCCACCTGGCCGGTGAGCGCGAGCACGGGCGCCCGGTCGACGTTCGCGTCCCAGAGGCCGGTCAAGAGGTTCGTCGCGCCCGGCCCGGCGATGGCGAGGCAGGCGGCCGGACGCCCCGTGAGCTTGCCGTAGGCCGAGGCGGCGAATGAAGCCGCACCCTCGTGACGGAAGCCGTAGTACGAGAGCCGCCCCGCTTCCGCCTGACGCCGGAGCGCATCGGCGAGGCCGAGGTTCGAGTGCCCCACCATGCCCCACACGTGCCGGATGCCCCACCGAACCATCGTCTCGGCCATCACGTCGGAGACGGTCGCCGTGTGCGGCGGCTCCTCGGCGAAGCCCACATACACGCCGTCCTCCCGCACCTCGACGGGGAACGTTTTTACGCCGTCGTCATAGCCGGGGGCCTTGCCGGTGATCGGGTCGAAGTCCCATCCGTGCCACGGACAGCGCAGCACCCCGTGCTCGATGGAGCCCTCGCCCAGAGGCCCCCCCTGATGCGGGCATCGGTTGTCGAGCGCACCGAAACGGCCTTTGAAACGGGTCATGCACACGGTGGTGTGCGCGCAGGTCACCTGCGTGACGCCGCCCTCGGGCAAGGCGTCGGGGTCGAGCACTTTGAGCCGGCGCAGGTTCTTCGGGTTCACAGGGTCGGACATGGTTTTTCGGGATAGGATCGGTCCTCAGCGGAAATCCCGCGGGGGATGTGAAGATCAGGGCAATACCCTCCATAAACTAGGTGATACGCGACGGAAAAAAAGAGAGAAGCGGGGCGAATCGCGCCGCGCTTCCCGGATAGGTGCACAGAACCGACCTTCCGTTTCCGAACGGTTGAAACGCATCAGAGCCTTCCCCGATGGTAATTATAATCTTTGAGCACGGTGCGGAGGAAAGGAACGGGCGACAGGTCCGAGGTGACGCCCATCTTCCGTTCGAGCGCGGCCTTCATCTTTTGCCCGAGCGCGTCTGAGGCGGGAGAGCGGCCCACCGCCCGGATCGTGTTGAGGACCTCGCGCGCGGTCTCCACGTCGGCGTCCGTGAGCGCGTCGAGGTCGTCGAAGGTGGGGGTGTAGTCGTCGTCGAGGCGCGTGTAGAGGGTGTCGCCGAGGTGGATGCGGGGAAGGACTTTGACCACCGTCGTGCCCGCCGCCAGGTCGCCGAGACGCTGTCCCGTATCGGTCGCGAGCACCGTCGCCACCGCCGCGAGCCCGGACGTGAGTTCGACGTCGATGAACCGGAGGAGCCATCGGAGAAGATACTGCCCGAGCGTCGGCTGCCCGCCGTCGAGCCGGACGACCTTGATCCGACGGATGCGCTTGCCGACGCTTTGCCCGTTCATGAACACTTCGGAGGCGAGAAAATAGAGCAGGTAGGGCAACGAGCCGACGATGAGGAGCGCCTGCGAATCGAAGAAGCCCGCAAAAATCATGAGGGCCAGAACGTAACAGATCAAGAGGAAATAGTCGATCATGGCGGCGAGAACCCGGTCGCCCAGGCCGGCCACCTCGAAATCTATCTCGACGTTCTGAGCCGTTCGGATCTGTACGTGCGACATAGCGCGTTATTTCGTTATTTCGTTTATTCGACCCTGCGATTTTCCGGAAAGAGCCGCCCGCGCCCCGGAGTCGCGTCAATCTAAGCAATCCAGATCGGAAGAGGCGCCGTGCAAGAAGTAGCCTTTCTTCGTCAGAATGCGGAAAAGTGGGAACAGTTCGAAGCGCTCCTGCATCGGCGCTCGTCCGCCGACCCGGATCGTCTGGCCGAACTGTTCGTGGAGGTGACGGACGACCTCTCGTATGCGAAAACTTTTTTTCCCGAGAGCAAGACGACCCGGTATCTGAACGGGTTGGCGGCGGAGGTGCATCAGGCTATCTATCGGAATCGGAAGGAGGATCGGGGGCGTCTCATTCGGTTCTGGAAATACGAACTCCCCCGCGAGGTCGGGCGAGCGCGCAGGGAGATGCTCCTCGCGCTCGTGCTCTTTCTCACCTCGGCGGGCGTGGGCGCGCTCTCAGCGGCGAACGACCCCGGCTTCGCGCGCCTCATTCTCGGCGATGCCTACGTGAACATGACGCTCGACAACATCGCGAAGGGCGACCCGATGGCGGTCTATAAACAAATGGCCGAACTCGACATGTTCCTCGCCATCACGGTCAACAACGTCTGGGTCGCCTTCAAGGTCTTCGCAATGGGATTGCTCACGTCCTTCGGAACGGCGTATCTGCTTTTTCAGAACGGCGTGATGCTCGGCGCCTTCCACGCGCTCTTCTTCGACCGGGGGCTCCTGCTCGAGTCGCTGCTCGTCGTGTACATCCACGGCGCTCTCGAAATCTCGGCCATCATCATCGCGGGCGGGGCGGGGTTCGTGATGGGCAACGGTCTGCTGTTTCCGGGGACCTATTCGCGACGGGTCTCGTTCATGCGCGGGGCCCGCCGCGGCCTGAAAATCGTCATCGGCCTCGTGCCGATCTTTGTGGCGGCCGGCTTCCTCGAAGGCTTCGTCACACGGCACACCGAGATGCCCCCGGCGCTCGGCGTCTCGATCATCGGGGCATCGTTCGCGTTCATCGTGTGGTATTTCGGAATCTATCCCCTGCGCGTCGAGAGGCGAGGTCCATGAAAGGCGAGTCCCCCATCGAGTTCCGCCGGAGACGCGATTTCGGAGAGGTGCTCAACGTGACGTTCCGGTTCATCCGGCAAAACCTGGCGCTCTTGTCGAAGAGCCTGCTGTTCTTCGTTGCGCCCTTCCTCGTCGTGGCGATGCTCTTCAACGTGGCGGTGCAGATGCAGGTCTTCTCGGGCGGCTTCCTGAACGCGGACGGACAGCCCCTTGCGAACCTCTCCGGGCTTCTTTTCAACTATGCGGGCATCCTGGTCTTCAGTCTCCTGGCGGGCGTCATGGCCTGGGCCGTGATCCTGGGGTTGATGCGGTTGTACGAGGCGCATGGTCCCGGCGGCCTCACGGTGAAAGCGGTGTGGGAAGAGGCGCGCGGGCTGTTCTTCGGGATGCTCGGGGTCGTCGCGTTTCTCCTGATGATCCTCTTTTTGATCTATTTCCTTTTCATCTTGTTCGTCGGCTTCGGAGCCGCGGTGTTCGCGCAGGCGGGAGCCATCGTCGGGGGACTTATTACGTTCGTGGCCGTCGTCGCCTTTCTCGGAGCACTGGCATACGTCGTGACGGTTTTCGCGCTCCTTTTTCCGATGCGGGTGTTCGAGCGGATCGGTCTCATCGAGGGAGCGGGGCGATGCCTTAAGCTCGTCCGGGGCTACGGGTGGCAGACGTTCGGCGTGATCGTTCTCTCATGGATCATCTCCTCGGTGCTTGGCGGCATTTTCAGCATGCCCTCGGTGCTGCTGTCCTTTCTTCAGGGGATGAACACGCTGGAGGGGGGCGGCTCGGGGTTGCGGGCGTTGCTCGTCGTCTCCGGCGTGCTCGGGGGGCTGGCGAGTTCACTGCTCTACAGCATCCCGATGGTTGCGACCGGGTTTCAGTATTTCAACCTCGTCGAGCGGAAAGAGGGGGTCGGGCTGATGGCGCGTATCGAGCGTCTGGCGGAGTCGGAGAGGCCCGGCGAAGCGAACTCGGACGGGAGCGCGGGAGCGGAGCCGGAAGGATGAGGCGCGACGGAGCTCAAGACGCTATCGGTCGTTCGCGCCGACGGGCGGGGCGGGCGCTCGTGGCGGCGCTGATGCTCGTGTCGCTGGCCGCGACGGCGCGCGGGCAGACGCCCGGGATCCGCACCGACACCGCGCGCATCGTCGTGCGCCGGCCGCCGCCGGAGGCGCTTGAGCCCTACCGGACCGACCCGGCTTTCGACTACGACCGAGCCGCTCCCGAACGGCCCTCGCTCTGGACAAGGATCAAGGCATGGCTGTGGGAGCACATTTTTGGTCCCCTCGGCGCTTCGGCTCTGCGGCCCGTGTGGCGCTTCGCGTATTACGGCGTCGTCGCGGCGGCAATGGGGTTCCTCCTGCTTCGCCTCCTGCGCATGGACGTCCGCGGGGTGCTCCGGGGCGAAAGAAAGCGCATGCGCACCGAGGATCTCTTCGAGGAAGATCTGACGACGGCCGACTTCGACGCGCGCATCGAGGCGGCGGCGGCGGCGGGCGACTACCGCCGGGCGGTGCGCCTCCTGTACCTTAAAGCCTTGCGTGAACTGGCCGACCGAAACCTCGTCGTGTGGCGGCGGGAGAAGACCAACCACGCCTATGTGGACGAACTCCGGCACGCCTCGCTCCGGCAGCCGTTCGCCGAACTGACGTACCTTTTCGAATACATCTGGTACGGAGCCTTTCCGGTGGACGAGGCTGCCTTCGGGCGGATGCGCCGCGCCTTTGCCCGCTTCGGTGAACATCTCGGGGGGGCGTGACGGATGCGCCGGGACGAATGGAAATACGTCGCGCTCCTCGCGGGGCTGATCTTCGCCGTCGTGGCGCTCGAGCTTTTCGGGCCGAAGCCGGTCGATTGGACGGAGAGCTATGTGCGCGACGACGCCCGGCCGTACGGCGCGCGCATCCTCTACGAACTCCTGCCGGCGCTCTTCCCGGAGGTTCCCGTCACGCCCGTCGAGCGCCCGCCGTACCTCGTCTTCCGGGACTCCACGCGCGTGGGGACGAACTATCTTTTCCTCACGAGCGTGTTCGCGCCGGATCCTGCCGAAACGGAGTCGCTGCTCGCCTTCGTCGAGCGGGGGAACGGGGTCTTCGTGGCGGCGCACGAGGTGAAGGGGCCTTTCGCCGACACGCTGCGTCTGGAGACGACCCGTCGTTTCGGCGCGATCCTACCGGCGGACCCCGGCGAGCGGGACACCGTCGCCGTGGGCTTCACCGCCTCCACGCTCTCCGACGCGGCGTATCGGTATCGCGCCGGCGTCGCGCGCGCGTACTTCTCCCGCTTCGACACGCTCCGCGCCGTCGTGCTCGGCGAGGACTCCGCCGGCGAGGTCAACTTCCTTCGTTTCGATCGGGGGAGAGGAGCCGTGTTGGTGCATGCGCTCCCGCTCGTCTTCACCAATGCGAGCCTGCTCGACGGCGAGAACGCCGAATATGCCTTCGCGGCGCTTTCGCACCTGCCCGTCCGTCCGGTGCTCTGGGATGGGTACCTCAAACCCGGGCGGACGGAAGCGCGCACGCCGCTCCGGTTCGTTCTCCGAGATCCGTCGCTGCGGCAGGCGTATTATCTCGCGCTCGTCACCGTGCTGCTCTTTATCTTCTTTCATGCCCGGCGGCGACAGCGCGTCATCCCCGTGATCCCGCCGCTGGAAAACACGACGCTCGAATTCGTCGAGACCGTGGGACGCCTGTATCTCGATCACGGCGACCATGCGAATCTTGCCGACAAGAGAATCACGTATTTTCTCGATTACGTGCGCCGCCGGCTCCGGCTGCCGACGAACCGCCTGGACGAGGCGCTTATCGGGCAGGTGAGCGAGCGCTCCGGCGTCCCGCTCGACGAGGTGCGCGCCCTCTTCGACGCCATCGCCGAGGCGCGGGCGCCCTCCAAACGCTCGGCCGAGACGCTCCTCCGGCTGAGCGCGCGTCTGGACGCCTTTTATGAACAAAGCCAACGATGATCGCCCCGTCTTTCTCATTCGCATCCGGGACCCCGCATGGAGCAGGAAAACCTCTTTGAAAACCGCATCGACCTCTCGGGGCTGGAGGGCGCCGTCGCCCGCATACGCGCCGAGGTGGGCAAGATCATCGTCG
>JALSSK010000395.1 GCA_026984335.1 Rhodothermales bacterium | reverse complement strand
TTCGTCTTCGGCGCGCCAGGCGGGGTCGACGATGCACAGGAAGGCGAGCGGCTCATCGGAGGTGTTGCGGATCCACTGCACGGCGCCGGGAGGGATGTACACCGTGTCGCCGGGGCGCACGGGCGCGCGCTCGTCGTCGACGTGCATGACGCCTTCGCCGGAGAGGAGGTAGTACACCTCCGAGTGCTTCAGACGATGGCGGAGCGAGGTCTCGCCCGGCGGCACGACGGCATGGGCGAGGCTGTATCGGAGCGCGAGGTCGGCCTTGGCGGGGTGGAGGATCTCACGGAGCACCGTGTCGTCCCCCGCCACGAAGGCGGGGCAGTCTTCAAGGGAGCGTATGAGCATGACGGGTGGTTGGCCTTCGAGGAAAAGGAAACGCCGCACCCGGCTTTGGCGGCGGGCGCGGCGCGTGGCAGGGTTTCGCACGAACGGGACGGCTCAGCCGCCCGCCGGCTCGAGGGGGATGGAGACCTTCGTGTGATCCCACATCATCACGAGGTGGGCCTTCGGGGCGTCCTCTTCCTTTTCGAGCGCGATGGTGAAGGCCTCGTACATCTCCGGCGTGGTCGTCACGGGGACGTCGAAGCGGAGCACGTCATGTTCCGGGTTATAGCTGAACGCGCCCCACTGCCCGAGGTCGCTGTTCAGGATGACGGTCCACGAGTCGGCATGCGGGATGGTGAAGAGCGCATACGTGCCGGCCGGGAGCGTGTGCCCGGCGATCCTGACGTCGCCGGTGACGGTGATCTCGGTGGCTTCGTTCGCGCCGGTGCGCCAGACCTCGTCGTACGGCACGAGCTTGCCGAAGATCTCGCGTCCGCGTTTGCGCGGGGAGGAGTACGTGATCTTGACGTACGTGTCGCCGAGCATGGCCTGCGCGATGGCCGTGGGACTGGGACGCGCCTCGGGCGCGGGCACGACCTCCCCTTCCTGCGCCGAAGCGCGTTGCGAGAGGCCGGCGGCGAGCAGAAAAACGAGCGCAAGGAGGGCGGCGCGTGCGAGAAGGGGTGAGCGGAGACGATCGGTCATGGGATCTCGGGGCTGGTGAAAGGGGGCGTTCTTCGGAATATAGGCCCTGCCTCCGTCATGGCGAAAGGGGACGCACCGTGATATTTTCGAGATTGACCTCGGAGACGAGCGTCAGCTTGCCCGCCTCGAGAAGCTCATCGAAGCGCTCTACGTCGTCGATCCCGATGTCGTCGCCTTTATAATTATGGTAGTCGGCGAAGCGCACGCCGTTGACGGTCCGCACGTTGTAGGCTTCGCGGAAGCGGGCGCCCGTCACGTTCGTGTGATAGAAATAGCCGAGGTAGTCCATCGTGCCGCGATCCCGGTGGAACCAGTACACGAACCGGTCCTGATAGTCGCGCCCGCCGCCTTCGGGCGCGAAGGTGACCTCGACCTCGTGGTACGGCTCGCCCTTGACGACCGTGTCTCCGAGGTATTTTTTTTGCACGGCGGGGTCGTTGAGCGAGAACGGGAGCAGCGCGAAGTACACGACGGAGTTGACGTCTTCCTCCATCTTGAGCCGCTCCTTCTCCGTCAGCGTCACGCGCGCGCCGTCGACCTCGCGGTAGAGGTCGTCGTTGTTGAGCACCTCCCGCACGGCGCCCGTCGAGTCGGTGTACAGGCGTTCGTACTGAAAGACGCCGCCGTCGCGGGTGACCTTGAAGCGCTTCCCCCGGAAGTCGAACTCGACGACGGCGTGGCGCAGGCGGTCGCTGCCGTGGGCCTCGAAGGCGGCGTCGACGATGGCCTGCGGGTCGGGCGGAGAGGCGGCGCAGGCGGTGAGGAAAAGGGCCGGGAGAAGCAGCGGGATAGCGCGCATGGTGGTGGGTTTTTCGATGGTGTAAGGGTTCCGAGATTGAAAGTTAGACGGCGCGTCGCGGGGGGAGATCCGGGTGGGAAGGCCGGAATCCGTCAGAAGGAGACGGTTTTTTTGCGTCGAAGGCCGAAGCGTCGCCAGAGCGCGAGGATGAAGACGAGGTAGGCCGCGAGGATGCCGGCGACGGCCCAGTATCCGATGAGCGCGCCGTCGAAGACGGTGAAGGGCAGGTTGATCACGAGCAGGAGGGGGAAGCCGAAGCCGAGCGCGATGCCGCTGCTGAGGACGAGGTCCTGCGCCACCGGAGAGGCGAACTCGGGGTCGGTGACGCGCACGAGGGCGAGGCCCGAACTGATCGTCCCCGTCATCTCGCCGTAGATGCCCACGAAGCGCTCGAAGGGGTAGTCGTCGAAGACGCGCTCGGAGACCCACTTGATGGTGACGTACGTGACGACGGTGGTGATCAGGCACATGGCGAGGATGGGGCCGAGGTAGGCCCACGCGATGCGCAGGCTGATGGCCATGATGGAGGCGGCGATGAGGTAGTCCGCCAGGAGACCGGTGAGGCGGTGGAGGAAGCCGTCGTCGAGCGCGCGGTCGAGGCCGCGCCGGTGCATCACGCGGCGGACGGTGAAGGCGAGCAGGTTGGCGAGGATGAAGTGGAACGACCACAGCGTCGGCGTCTCGTGCGCGAGGCCGATGCGCGTCAGCCCCTCGGCCAGGGCCAGCGTCACGCCGTACGCGCCGAGGTAGATGAGCGCGATGAGCGCCGCGTGCACCGTCAGCGGCTCGACCGAGCTCGGCGAGAACGTCAGGCGGGCCGCCACCGGCGGCGGCTCGGTGTGGATGACCCCCGTGCGCACGTCCGGTCCGAGGCTGTCGGCGCTCCGGACGAAGACGGCGTGGCCCCGCCGGATGCCCCGGCTCGCGATGGCGATGCCGGAAAAGTAGGCGACGAGAAAGCCGATGGCGGCGATCGTCAGCCCGATGGATCCGCCTTCCGGAAAGCCGTACGCCCCCCACCCTTGCCCGATCGCGTACGCGATGCCCGGCCCCATCCCGAAGCCGAGCGGCAAGAGCACCCCGACGGCGGGCACGAAGTCGGGATTGATGAAATACACCACCGTAAGCGCCACGCCGAGGCCGACGAGCGCCTGAAGCAGAAACGTCATGATCTGGATGAACCCGAGGTTGATCGCCGCGCGCGAGTGCTTTTGCATCCCTCCCTGAAGCCCCACGCCGATGAACGTCAGCGCAAGGAGGTGATACACGTAGACCCCCATCCGTTCGAGCGAGAAATCCACCCACCCGAGCAGCTCCGGCCCGACGACAAGGCCCGCAAACCCGGCGATGAGGTTGGCCGGGATGAGGAAGCGCCGGAAGAAGCCGACGTATCGCCGGGCGAGCACGCCCGCGAGCAAAAGCCCGCTCACGAGGGCGACGTCGAGCATGAAACGGCCGAGCGAAAGCGAAAGGGTCCAGGCGTTCATACGGCGGCGGCGTGCGTGGAGAGGTCGGCGGCGCAGAGGCGGCGGAGCGCGTCGAGCCACTGAAGGGCGCTCCCGTCTTCGACGAAACCAAGCTGCATCATGCGGCCGGCGAGCGTGAGCTGAAGCTTGTAGTTTCGCTCGACGTCGGCATACCGGATGGCCTCGAGCGGGACGTCGAACGAGCCGTCGGCGGTGGTGAGGCGAACGGCGTCGTCGAAGAGGACGGCCTCGGCCATGCCGTGGGCGACGAGGTTCGGGAAGTCGGTCTCGGTGTGAAGCGCCACGCGGCTGCGGAGGTAGGCGCCGTCGCGGCCTTTTTCGAGGGGAAGCGCGCGGATCGTCGCGTACAGATCGCCGGTGAAGTGACGCTCGCCGGTCGCGTCGTCGCGGAGGGTGCTGTCCGGGAGCATGGTCAGGCGGAGCGTTCCGGCGCGGTTGACCACGCGCGCGCCGTCGGGGGTGAAGAGGCCGCCGCTTTCGCCCGTGCGGGGGTCGCGGTAGAGGAGGCGGTGGATGCCGTCGGCGGGGCGGTAGGCGCGGCGCGGGCGGACCGCCTCGGGGAAGGCGGCGTCGTCGTGCGCGGCGATGGGCGCGCGCAGCCGCGCGAGGGCCTCGTCGAGCGGCGTCCGGCGGTCGAAGGTGAGCGGCGGGAGCACTTCCACACGGATCCGGGCCGGACGCGGATACTTCGCCCACCGGGGCCAGCCGACGTACGAGCCGTGCGTGCGCACCGGATAGACGGGCACGCCGCATCGGACGAAGAGCTTGGCCGTCGCCTCGATCCACGGCATGGGCCGCCCGTCCCATCGCCGCCCCCCCTCGGGATAGATGACCACCTGCCGCCCCGCGTCGAGGAAGCGGTAGATCTCACGGATGAGGTGCGGCTCGGGGACGCGCTTCCGGGTGGGCCGAAGGCCGATGCTCCGGAAAGCCCACGTCTTGAGCCCGCCGCGAAACTGCTCAAACGTCATCACGCCCGCCGTGCACCGGCCCCATCGCGTGAAAACGTTGAGGATGAACGGGTCGAGGAGGTTCGAGTGGTTCCCGTAAAAGAAACACGGCCCCTCGGAAGGGAAAGCCTCCGGATTGACGAGCACGGGCCGCCACAGGGCCCGGACGAAGCCGTTCACCGTCGGGCGGAGGAGCGCTTCGGCGAGGAGATGTTCGGTCCGGCGGCGGGAAAGCATGGGGGGGCGGCGGCGTGGGGAGGAGAGGATAATATATCATTCGTGACGCGATTTGTGAAAGAGCGGCGGGAAGAGGCGGTTCGGGGCTTCGCGCCGGACGTATGGCGTCAGCCCGTCTCATGCGCGCCGGACGTCTGCGCATCCGAGGTTAGCGGTCCGGCTGCGCGTCGTCGCCTTCCCGCTCGCGCGCGGCCTGTTCGCGATAGCGGCGGCGGATGCGGAGCTTCTGAAGCTGCCGCTCGATGACGAGGTCGGCCAGCGCCGCCGGGATCGCTTCGGGGCCGTGGGTGGACAGAACGGCGGTCACCTTCCGTTCGGCCACGTCGATGCGATAGAGGATGCTCATGAGCAAGCCGGGGTTGCGGTCGAGCAGGAGGGCGATCCGCTCCGCGACGAACGCCCGCACGTCCTCGAGCGACGGATGCGCGACGGGCGCGAGGTCGGTTCCGGGCGCGAGCGCCGCCGAGAGCGTGGCGAGCGTTTCGGGGAGGAGGGCGTCGTCGTTCATGGCAGGGAGGGGGAAGGGGCGGGGCGTGCGGTTCATCGGAGCGCGACGCCGAGGAGCCACCGGAAGGCGAGCGCGTCTTCGTCGCGGGCGATGTGCTCGGGGTTGCTCGCCCAGAGCGGGAAGCGGGCCACGAGCCGGAGGCCCGAGAGCGCGTCCGACTGCGCGATCCACCGGCGAAGCGGCGCGAGGGCGGACACGTCGTACGTGAACCCCACGCCCGCGTCGGCCACGAGGTCCCGGAGCGCGACGCCGAGGGTCTCTTCGTTCCACACCGTGCCGAAGCCGAAGAACGCCTCGGCCTCGAACGGGCGCAGCCACGTCTTCGCCGAGACGGGCCCGCTGCCGAGGCTGACCGTCCCGGCGAAGACGTTCCGGCCCGCCGGTGCGCCGAGGATCACCCGGCGGCGGCCGAGGCCGGTGCGGCTGAGCGCGTACGCCACCGGGCCGACGCCCGAGAAGGCGACGAGGTGGGCGTCGTCGAGCGGGCGCTCGAAGGCGGCGGCCACGTTCCGGAAGGCGGCGCTCCGCCACCGGTCCTCGTACGAGCCGACGCCGAGGCGCGGGCGCTTGTGGAAGGCGAGCCCCGGCGCCCCGAGCCCGAAGCGCACCCGGTAGCGCAACGGGAAACGCCCCACGTGGAGGTCTTCGGTGAAGTCGGCCGTGATGCGGTTGGCGCTCGTGGGGGTGTCGTCGGGGAAGACGGCTTCGAGCGCCCCGCCGAGCTCCACCGTCACCTCGGCGCGCGCGCCCTCCTTCGCATAGGCATACGCGAGGCGGAGTGCGCCAAGGTGGAAGCGGGGAAAGTCGGGGCGGAGCGTGGGGAAGCCGGTGGGGCGGAAGAAACGGTCGGAGACGCGGTACTGATGGAGGAGCGAGACGGTGAGCCGGTGCGGGCCGTCGGCGCCGGGGCGGGGGCCGAAGGGCGTCGAGAGGGCGATCTCGTTCTCCATGAAGCCGAGGTGCTTCCGCGCCGAGAACGCAAGGGCGGCGAAGGGGCCGAGGGCGCGGAGAGGGTGGGCGTACGAGGCGGCATAGTCGATGCCGTCGAAGAAGGAGGTGCGGCGGGGGGCGGTGTCGAGCGCGGGGTCGTCGCCGCCGGAGAAGAGCGCCTCGGGCCAGAGCTTGACGGTCGCCTGCGCCCGGTATCGCCCGAGCACGTACGCGCCGCGCGCCTGAAGCCCGAGGCCCGGCCCGAAGTCGTGCGCGTACTGCGCGAGCGGGCGGAGGCCGACGGCGTACCGGGTCCACGTGGGCGCGGGCGGGCGGAGGAAGGCCACGTCGAGCGGGAACGAGGAGGCGTTGTCGAGGCGGTTCTGTTCGGGCGTCCGCTCGAGCGGGTCGAGCTCGACGTTCACGACCCTCGCCGGGAGCGTGACCGTGATCGTGTGCGAGGGCGAGGTCCACGGCCACGCCTCGGCGACGATCCAGCCCTCGGGCACGGGCTTGTGGCCCTCCATGATCGTGAGCGGAACGGTGACCCACCGCGTCCCGCCGCCGTCGAGCGTGAGCCGGAGGTCGAGGGGCATCACCACGTCGTCTTTTCGATGGAGCGTGATCGTCGTCGCCCACCCGTCGCCCGCCCGGCGCGAGGCGACCGCGCCGACGCCGTAGTCGAGCGTGCGCGTGGTGTTGAGGAACTGCTCGAAGAACCAGTCGAGGCGAAGCCCGCTCACGTCCTCGGCCACCTTCTCCACGTCGAACGGGTCGGGATGGCGAAACCGGAAGCGCCGAAAATATTCCTTGAAGAAGGCGTCGCGGCGCTCGTCGGAGATGACGTAGCCGAGCATCTCGGCGATCATCTCGCCGCCGCTGTAGGCGGCCACGCCGTACGCCCGGTTCTCGCGGAACCAGTCGGCGGGGGTGTTCAGCCGGTCGGCGAAGCCGAGCGCGAGCGCCGCGGCCACGTTTTCGACGGCCCTTCGGTGGTCGCCGCGGCTGCGTCCGCGCGAGGCGACGTGCATGAACGCCTCGCCCGAGATATAGCTCGTGAAGCCCTCGTCCATCCACGCATAGTCGGCCTCGTTCGAGCCCAACATGCCGTAAAACCACTCGTGGGCCGCCTCGTGCGCGGTCACGCCGAGGAGCGAGAAGGGCGAGCGCCGCCCGGTGATGAAGTTCACCATCGGGTATTCCATGCCGCCGTCGCCCGCCTGCGCGACGGTGAACTGCGGCCATGCGTACGGCCCCACGTGCTCGTCATAGAAGGCGAGGATCTGCGGGACCCACGCGCGCATCGGCTGCCACGCCTCGGCCACGTCGGGCTGATAGAGGAGGTGAACCGTGACGCCGTTCGGCCCCTCGATGCGGTCGTGGAGGAAGTCGGGGTCGGCGACCCACGCGAAGTCGTGGACGTTCTCGGCGTGGAAGCGCCACGTGAGCGAGTCGGCGTCGGGCGTGGGCGCGTCGGCATAGCCATGGCCGACCTCGTCGGCGTTGACCACCACGCCCGTGCCGCCGAGCACGTAGTTCGCCGGCGCGGTGATCCGCACGTCGAACGTGCCGAAGGGGCCGTAAAACTCGCGCCCGACGTATGGATCGGCGTGCCAGCCGCGCTCGTCATACGCGGCCATCTTCGGATACCACTGGCTCATCGAATAGTCGATGCCCTCGCGGTTGTCGCGCCCGCTCCGGCGGGTCTGAAGCGGGACCTGCGAGCGGAAGCGCATCTCGAAGACCGCCTCGCCGCCCGGCGGGATCGGCTCGGCGAGCGTGACGCGCATCACGGTGTCGTGGATCTCGAAGGCGACGGCCCGCCCGTTCTGCGTGAGGGAGAGGATCTCGTGGAAGCCGATCTCGTCCGGTCCGAGGTTCCATATGCGGGGCACGATGCGCCCGTCCGGGTCGGGCAGGTGACGGTTGCGCTCGGCCATCATCGAATGCGGCTGGAAGGCATTGAAGTAGAGGTGATAGAAGACGCGGCGGAGCGTGTCCGGCGAGTGGTTGAAATAGGTCAGGCGCTGGAACCCGTCCATCCGGTGGGTGTCGGCGTGGAGCGTGACGTCCATCTCATACGCCACGCGCTGTTGCCGGGCAGGCTGGGCGCGCGCGGAGGGGAGCAAGACGAAGGCGACGAGGCCGAGGACGGAAAAGCGCGAAAAGAGCGAGGAGAGAAGGGGCATGAAGGCAGCGCAAAGAAGACTCGACGGAAAGGGGATGCGGCCCAAAGGTACGACAGACGACCTTCCGAATCCGCCCCGAAAGCCGGGACCCGACCACCGGTTTTCCGGCGTGCTCGAAAGCGGCCGTCTACCTCCGGTTTTGGCAAAGGGGCCCTCTCGGGTTATTTTGTCACGATCCGCGCCGGACGAAGGCGTCGGGTCCCGTTCGAACGAACGCGTTCAGGAGATGCGCCGTCGCCGAACGAGTCGCTTTTTTTCACCATTCCCGCACAGCCGTGACGAAAGCCGACATCATCGACGAGATCGCAACCGGGACGGGTCTGACCAAGATCGAAACCGAAGCCGTGGTTAATGGGTTCATCGCTTTGCTCAAAGCCGGTCTCAAGCGCGGCGAGCGCATAGACCTGCGCGGCTTCGGCGCGTTTCGGGTGCAGCTTCGCGCCGCGCGTACGGCGCGCAACCCCCGGACCAACGAGGTGATTGAAGTGCCGGCGCAGTACGTGCCGGTCTTCAAACCCTCACGCGAGTTCCGGCACGCCGTCGACGAGGCCATGAAGGCGAAGGAAACGCAGGGATGACCGGGGCGAAGCCGTGGCCCGCCGGAGTCGTTCCGAGGCGCGACCGTCCGATTTATGCAAGCATACCAGGGTGATGGATAGACATGGCGAATCTCGTTTGTGAGGAGTGTGGAGCGAGGATCTCCGAAGGCGCGGATCGGTGCGAACTCTGCGGCACGCCCGTGCCGGGAACCGTTGTCGCGGCGGAAGAGGAGGTCGTCGTCGCGGCCGAGGGGCAAATCGTGGTTGTGGCGGAGGAGCCTTCGGTTGCGGCGGAAACGGCGGCTTCGCCCTCGGCTTCGCCCGTGGGGGCGGGGAAAGAGGTGTTTTGCAACGCCTGCGGCTGGTCGAACCCGCCCGGTTCACGGTTTTGCAGTCAATGCGGGGCCAGGCTCGACGCCCGTGTGGCGGGTGCGCCCGTTCCCGCGCCGCCCGTTCCCGCGCCGCCCGTTCCCGCGGAAGCGCGCGCCGCGGAAGCGCGCGCCGCGAAAGCCCCCGTTTCGATCCCGGTGGACACGGCGCCGTCGGCTCCGGCGACGACCGCGCAAAGCGCCGTCGGGCGTCAGGTGGCGATCCTCGTCGGGGCCGGGATTC
>JALSSK010000394.1 GCA_026984335.1 Rhodothermales bacterium | reverse complement strand
CGGCCTCAGCTCCTGACATGGGCCGGGATTTTCATTGCGCTTTTTGGCGGGCTGTGGGCGGGGGCGGACAGGGGGTGGGCTCGAAGACGATGCGACGGGCGCTCCCAGGAAATCGACGCTCCAAGGCCGTGACCTGCGCCGCCAACGCGTTGATCGCACGGGTGCGCCGGGGTTCGGACTGGGGTTCGAGACGCACAACCAACCGTCCCGGTTCGAGACGGACGCGGCCCGGGGTCCTCAGCGCCGCGGCGATCAGCGTCCGGACCTCGTCGTCCGCACGCGAGTAATGCGGTGCGACCAGATCGGAGAGCCGGCGCTCGATCCACCAGGCGGTGGCCGCGATGGTGTTGTGAAGGATTCGGGCGCCCAATTGGAGACGCTTGTATCCGGCCTCGGCAACCCGCTCCCGGGCGGGGGTTGCCTCGAGCAGTCGGGTCTGTTCGGCAATGGCGGCGTCCAGCGCGGCGATTTCAGCCTGCGCTTCTTTCGTGGGACCGGCGGGCGCGCCGGCCAGGGTTTCGCCGAGTCGAGCCAGTTGGGTGCGGCGTTTCTCCTTGAGCGCCCGGAGTTTTTTCTCGATGGCCGTGTACTTCGGATTCGGGTGGTCGGCCGCCGATTCCAGCGCTTCGGTCGCGTAGGTGCGCAGGCCATCGAGGTCGAACTCGCGCCGCAGGTACTTGAAGGCGTTCTCCTGCGCGCCGATCCGGGAGAAGATGATTTCGGCCAACTCGCGGGCGGGCAGGTCCGTGCCCCCGGCCAGGATCACGGTCTGGCCGCCGTCGGAACGCAGGATGCGGATTTCGCGCACGGCGACGGTGCGCCGGGTCCAGCGCCGCGCCGGCTTCCGCCCGGGACCGCGGTCGCGGGTCTCGTACACCTTCAACTCGATCTGCCGCTCGTAGGGTTCGTACTCGTACGTCCGAGAGCCGATTCGGGTTCTTCTTTTGACGAACACTTCCTCGGGCAACGGCTCCCCCGGGCTGCGCCGGTAGGTCACGAAAGCGTGGCCGGAAGTCAGGATTTCTTCGAACCGAAGCGCACAATGGCCACCGCGATCGAACGCGAGGAGAAGTTTTTGGCCGGGAACGACTTGCTCCAGAGTCGAGAGCACCGACGGCAAGGCTCGGGAAAGGCCTTCGTTGAATTCGGAAGTCACCGCGAACAGCGGCGTCCCGTCGCTCAGATTGACCCAGTTCTCGGTTTGTCCTTTCGATACCCGGCGGCAACGGGCCGACCAGGTCTCGCCGAGCTTCTGCGCGCCGCTGTAGACAACGGTGTGCCCGTCCACATGAACCACGCGCAATTTTTCGCCCTCCCCCGGCCAACGCCGCGCCGCCACCCACCGGGACAGCGCTTCGGCCTTGTCGGGGTCGTACAGCGCCTTCAACTTCCGGCGCAACGTCTTGACTTCCGGAGCCCGGTCAAGCCCCAGGATGCGCCCCAAATTCGCCGGAATGTTGCGGCGCAGATGCTCGGGGCGTTTCAACCGCAGAAGCGCCATGGCGGTCAGGAGCAGAAAGGTGGTCCGCACCCCGTAGAAACTGGCTCTGAAATGCCCGTATATGCTCCGGGCCCCGCTCAGCAGCGGGTCGGTCGCCAGAAGCGCGAAAGCCAGGAACATGCCGGCCCATTCCACTCGTTCGGCGGGAGCGAACAGGGGAGCGGCGTCCTGCAATTTACCCAGCGAAGCCGCAAGGCGATCCTGGGACCGATCCTCGGCCAAGCAGGCTTCAAGCTCGTCGGCAATCCCTTCGGGGGCTTCCTCCGCCGCCGCGTCCAAGACAGTCTCGTCACGCGCCTCCGGCGCCGGCGCAACCTCCGAAGTCTCAACATCCTGCCCTTCCTCCGGAGCCGAAACGGAGACTTCCCCGGCCGGCGAAACGCACCCTTCCGCCGGCTCCGGGAGCAGCGGAATTTGACGCTCTTCGCTTGCTTTCCGAGCCTGGTCGAGAACCCGCAGAACCGTGCTCGCCCCCACCCC
>JALSSK010000393.1 GCA_026984335.1 Rhodothermales bacterium | reverse complement strand
TCTTCGACGACATCGTGGCCACGTTCGTCTTCTGCTCAGTCCCGGATCCGGTGCTGGGCCTTCGCGAAGCGCTGCGCGTGACCCGGCGGGGCGGGCGGCTGTTCCTGCTGGAGCACATGCTCTCGAGCCGTCCACGCCTGGCGTGGCTCATGAAGCGCCTCGACCCGCTCGTCCACTGGCTGATCGGCGTGCACATTGCGCGGCGCACCGTGGAGAACGCGGCCGCCGCCGGGTGGGTCGTCGACCGTGTCACCTCACTGACGAAAAACGACATCTACCGCATGATCGAAGCGCACAAACCCTGAAATGAGGAAATCGCCCCGGATGGAGCAAGCCCGAAAGGCACGGAACGCATCGGCGATTCGTCAGGGGCGCGCCGGAGTCCCCGGGTCCGGGCCGGAGCGGTGCAACCGCCGGGCACGGGCAGGCAAGCTTCGCCGCGTCGATGGAAACGTCCGGGAGGCGGCGGACGGGGGAGAGCGCAGGCGATCATCCCACCCGAAGGAGCGGCGCGAGCGCGGGCGGGCAACGGCCTCGGACAGGGAGCACGCCCTAGAACGTCAGGTCGATGTGGGGGGCGGCAGAGGCTTCGGACGAGGGTCGTCCGTCGGCGCGATAGACGGAGAGCGAGGGCCGCTCCTTCCGCGCGCGGCGCTTCCGGGGCTTGCGGCGGGGCGGCGGCTCGTGATGCCGCCGGTCGGCTTCGGCCTGCACCCACATCACTCCGGTGGGAGACGATATATTGCCGGAACGCATCATAGGGTTCGGGATCAAGCGACTTTATCGAAAATATCGACGCCTTCGACCGTCCCTTAAACTCTTTTCCGGTGGATGTTTAGCCCCGGCCTCCGAAAACATTCAGAGCCACCCTTTCGCCTTCGCCTCCTCGTAGCCCTTCGCGCGGAGAAGGGAAGCCGGGTTGTCGAGCTTGCCGTAGCCCCATTCGTTCCACGTCGAGCGGTCGCCGTTGTAATCGGTGTGGGAAAGTTCTCGCACGACCTCGAGCACGCCGAGGTCGGCGGCCAGCTTCCACGTCTCGGCCTTCGTCAGGTGCATGAGCGGCGTGTGGATGCGGACCTCGGCGGGGAGCGCGCGCGAGAGCGCCGTCTCCATGGCGTCGATGAAGTCGCGGCGACAGTCGGGGTAGCCGGAGTAGTCCGTCTGGCACATGCCGCCGACGAGGTCGGTGATGCCGCGCGTGAAGGCGCGGCTCGCGGCGAGCGTCAGGAAGAGGGCGTTGCGCCCCGGCACGAACGACGCCGGCAGCTCCGGCGCGCGCTCGTGCGCTGCGGAGACGTCCCGGTCGTGCTCCGTGAGCGCCGAGCCCCGGAGCGTGCCCCGGATGTCCATGACCTCGAACGGCGCCCCCGCCCGCTCCGCGATGAGCGCCGCCTGTTCCAACTCGACGCGGTGCTTCTGCCCGTAATCGAAGCCGAGGGCCTCCACGCGGGCAAAGCGCGCTTTTGCCCAGAACAGACAGGTGGTCGAATCCTGCCCGCCGGAGAAGAGCACCAGCGCCGGACGATCGAGGGTCGTATCCATGAGCAGAGGGGAAGGATCGTGAAAAGCGCCCGCGCCCGAGAGGCGCCCTTCGCCAAGAACTTCGGATGCAAAAGAAGGTTCAAGCACCCCGCTTTTATCGTCAAGCACCGCACGAAAGATCCATGGGCACGGAGCATCACGACCCGACGGCCGAGCTCGAAGCGCTTCAGGCACAGGCGCTCGAACACACGCGCCGCTCGCTCGAACACATGGCGCGCCACGGCATCCGCCCCGAGGACCGTTTCGGGCTCTTTCTCCCACCCGAAACGCGACAGGCCGAGATTCACCGGCTTGCCTATCCGCACGCCGCCCGGCAGGTGGTGGTCTATGAAACGGAAAAGGGGGAGTTTTCGGCGCTCTGCCCCTTCTCGGGCCTGCCGGACTACGGAACGGTGCGCGTGGAATACGTGCCGGGAAGCTGGATCCTCGAACTGAAGAGCCTGAAGT
>JALSSK010000392.1 GCA_026984335.1 Rhodothermales bacterium | reverse complement strand
AGGGCATCCGCTCACGACGGTCGAGGTCAGCCGCACCGTCAACCCCGACAACACGCTCTACCTGGACTTTCAGGTCGATAAGGGGCCGCGTGTAGGCGTCGGGAAGGTCATCATCGAAGGCAACAAAGCCGTCTCGGACGGCAAGCTTAAGAAGGCGATGGAGACCAAAACGAAGAAGTGGTGGCAGTTCTGGCGGAAGAACACGTACAAGCCCGATGAGTTCGAGGGCGACCCGCAGCGCATCATCGAGAAGTACAACGAGATGGGGTATTACGATGCGAAGATCGTGAGGGACTCGGTCTATCTCAGTTTCGACGAGGGCGGCAAGCCGAAGATGGTCGTCGAACTGACGGTGCACGAGGGGCCGCGCTTCTACATCCGCGACGTGAAGTGGGAAGGCAACACGATGTACCCGGACGAGGCGCTGACCGAGGCGCTCGGGTTGCATCCGGGCGATCCGTACAACGCCAAGAAGCTCGAAGAGAACCTCTACGGAAACAAGAACAGCTCCGACGTGATGAGCCGGTATCTGAACCGGGGTTACATGCGCGCCAACGTCCAGCCGATGGTGCGCGTGGTCGGCGAGGATTCCCTCGAGCTCATCTTCGACGTGTTCGAGGGCGATCAGTATGAGTTCGGCACCATAGAGATCGCGGGCAATACGAAGACGAAGGAGCACGTGGTGCGCCGCGAGTTGATCACCTTCCCCGGGGAGACCTTCAGCCGCGACGCCATTCAGGAGTCGATCCGCCGCCTGATGCAACTCAATTATTTCAGCCAGGAGTCGCTGGGGGCGGGGCCGGACATCCGGATCAACGAAGAAGCCAAGCGGGTCGACCTGACGTACCACCTTGAAGAGACCGGCAGCGACCAGCTGGAGCTTTCGGGCACGTGGGGACGGTTCGGGCTCGTGCTGCAGTTGCGCTTCGGCTTCAACAATTTCTCGGCGCAGAACCTGTTCAAATCCGAGGCCTGGAAGCCGCTCCCTTCCGGCGATGGACAGCGCCTCTCGGTAGGCATTCAGACGAACGGCCGGTTCTATCAACAATACTCGCTGTCCTTCACCGAACCGTGGTTCCGCGGCAGGCCCACGCCGATCGGTTTCTCGCTGTCTTTCTCCAAAATCTCCGGGCGTGCGCTCACCACCACGACGAACAACGGACAGTTAATCACCACGTCCGCCTCGGTGTTCTATGAGCAGCGCCTCAAGTGGCCGGACAACTTCTTCAGCACTTCGACGACCATCGGCTATCAGTTCTTCGACAACCAGAACTGGCTCCGCACCCTTCCGCAGGGGGTCAGCCAGGAGGTGACCTTCCGTCAGTCGCTTTCCCGGAATTCGACGAATCACCCCATCTTCCCCACGACGGGCTCGAAGCTGTTGCTCTCGGTGGAGATTGCGCCGCCGCTGGGCGGGCTGATCCAGTACCACAAGTGGCGGCTGAAATCGAGTTGGAACGTGCCGTTGACGAACAAGATTGCCCTGGGCTTCGGGATGGATTACGGCTTCATCGGCTCGGTGACGGGCGATCCGGTGGCCTTCGAGCGCTTCATCGTGGGCGGCTCGCCGTTCGAGACGCAGGGATTCTTCAACTTCTTCGGAAAGGACATCGTCTATATGCGCTCGTATCCCATCGGGGCGCTGGGGCCGCGTCAGAACGGCGAGCCCTTCGGCGGGCGCATCCTGAACATGTACACCTCCGAACTGCGGTGGATCGCAGTGCAATCGCAACAACTATCGGCGGCTCCTTACCTCTTCATGGACGCCGCCAATGCCTGGGACGGTTTCCGCAGTTATAACCCCACCGGCCTGTTCCGCTCGGCAGGGTTCGGCGCGCGTCTTTTCCTGCCGATCCTCGGCATGGTCGAACTGGTCTATGGCTATAATTTCGACGAGTTCGTGCCCGTCAACAACCGGCACAACGGCTCGAAGAAATGGACCTTCCAGTTCACACTGGGACAGGGCTTCGGGAACTAAAGATGCGCCCGAACGATTCGGCAGACGGTGCGCGTCTCGCGGCGAGCGGGGTAAACGGGTTGCCTACGTCCGGCAAGTTGGACAGTCCTTAGCGCAAAATTAAAGGGGCCGTATGAAAAAATTTTGGTATTTTCCCTTGCTGGCGATGATTGGTCTCTGCCTGTCGGCGCCCGGTGCGCAGGCCCAGCAGAAGATCGCTTATGTCGATTCGGATTATATCCTGCAGCGCTTGCCCGAGTATCAGACGATCCAGAATCAGGTGAACCGTCTGATGCAGGAGTGGGAGACCGAACTCAAAAAGAAAAAAGAGGAAGTCGACGAGCTTTTCCGGGAATATCAGGCCCGTGAACTGCTCTACACGAACGAAGAGCGCCGGCGCAAGCGGGACGAAATCGTGCAGGCCGAGGAGGAAGTCGAACGCCTTCGGGTGAAGTATTTCGGACCGGAGGGCGAGCTCTTTCAGCAGCAGGATCAACTGATGCGCCCGCTTCAGGAACGCATCCTCGGCGCCATCGAAGAGGTGGCTACGCGGGATGGATACGACTTCGTATTTGACAAGAGCGGAGACTTTGTTTTCCTTTTCGCCCGGGAGCAATACAACCTCAGCGACCGGGTGCTGGAAGAACTTGGCATAGACGTTGACGGCGCGGGGCGTGGCGGGAGTTGACCGGCCGCCCCTTAGTTTATACGAAACCAACCACGGAGAGACCTCTATATGTATAGCTTGAAACGGATGTCCGGCGCGCTGGCGCTGGCATTGCTCGCGCTTCCGCTGTTGCATCTTTCGGCGCACGCACAGAGCCAGTCCCTCAAAATCGGCTACACGGATCCTGAAGCCATTATTGCGGCAATGCCGGAATATGGTCAAATTCAGCAACAGCTCCAGCAGGAGTATCAGACGGCGCAGCAACAGTTGCAGACCATGAGCGCCGATTTCCAGGACAAACTGGAGAAGTACCAGAAGCAGCAGCCGCTGCTTTCGGCGGAAAGCCGCGCCAAGCGCGAGCAGGAATTGCAGCAGCTTCAGCAGCAGCTCCAGCAATCCGCCGCCCAGAAAGATCAGGAGATGGCCCAGCGGGAACAGGAACTGATGAAGCCGCTGCTCGACAAAGTGCAGGCCGCCATCAACGAGGTCGCCGGCGCCGAGGGGTTGGCGCTCGTCTTGCGGGCGCCGGCGCTCATCTACGTGGACGACACGCAGGTCATGAACATCACCGAGAGCGTGGCGCGCAAGCTCGGCATCCCCGTGGACGACGCCTCGGCGGACACCTCCAACGCCTCGAACGCAAACTGAGCGGGTCCGGCCGCATTGCGCTCCGGCGTCAACGGGCATCTGCTGCGGTGGATGCCCGTTTCTCGTTCGAAGACGCCTGGCCCGGGATCGTTCCGGCTCCGCCCGCGTGCACACCCGAGCGCGTTTCGTATATTGCCTCCTTTATGCTTTCCAACCTCATCGCCATGAGCACCCAGACCGCCGCTCCGACCGCCGTCGACATCAAACGGGTCACCACACAGGCGCTCCAGAACATGAAGGCGACGGGCACGCCCATCGCCATGCTGACCGCCTACGACTATACGACCGCCCGCCTCCTCGACCGCGCCGGCGTCGACGTGTTGCTGGTGGGGGACTCGGCCTCGAACGTGATGGCCGGCCACGAAACCACGCTGCCGATCACGCTCGATCAGATGATCTACCACGCGCAATGTGTGGTGCGGGCCGTCCGTCGCGCCCTCGTGGTCGTCGACCTGCCGTTCGGCTCGTATCAGGGCAACTCGAAGGAAGCGCTCATCTCGGCCATCCGCGTGATGAAAGAGGCGGGTGCGCACGCCGTCAAGCTCGAAGGCGGCGCGGCGGTGGTGCCGACCATTGAGCGCATCCTGACGGCGGGCATCCCCGTGATGGGCCACCTCGGCCTGACGCCGCAGAGCATCTATCGCTTCGGCACGTACAAGGTGCGGGCGCGTGAAGAGGAGGAGGCCGAGCAACTCAAACGCGACGCCGTGCTCCTCGAACGGGCCGGATGCTTCGGCATCGTGCTCGAGAAGATCCCGGCCTCGCTCGCGGCCGAAGTGACCGCATCCATCCGCATCCCGACCATCGGCATCGGCGCCGGCGTGCATTGCGACGGGCAGGTGCTCGTCACCCACGACGCCCTCGGCCTCACCACCGATTTCAACCCGCGCTTCGTCCGCCGCTACGCCCACCTCGACGCCGTCATCACCGACGCCGTTCAGGCCTACATCCAGGACGTGCGGGACCGTTCCTTTCCCACCGACGAAGAGAGCTATTGACCCTTCGAAGCGCGCCCGGGCCCGGCCCGTCGCCTTCGCCGCCGATTCCCCGGAGCATCGTCCCGCGCCGGAGGCGGCTCGCGGCGCGCGCAGGCAACCAACGGCAGGCTTCGCGGCCATGAGCAGATGACGAACGATTTCCCGACGAACAGGCCCCTCATCCTGATCAGCAACGACGACGGCATCGACGCGCCGGGCCTTCGGGCGCTGGTCTCGGCGCTCTCCGGCCTCGGCGACCTGTGCGTCGTCGCGCCGCTGACCGAGCAGAGCGCCGTCGGGCATGCCATCACCGTGCGGGACCCCGTGCGCGCGCGTCCGTGGCCCTTCGAGACGCCGCCGGACGTGGTCGCCGCATACGCCGTCACCGGCACGCCCGCCGACTGCGTCAAGCTCGCCATCGACAAGCTCGTGCCGCGCCGTCCGGACCTCGTCGTCAGCGGCATCAACCAGGGGCCGAACGCCGCCGTCAACGTCATCTACAGCGGCACCGTCAGCGCGGCCACCGAGGCCGCCATCCTCGGCATCGACGCCCTCGCCGTGTCGCTGTGCCGGTGGCGGGGCGGCGACTTCGGGCCGGCGGGGCGCTATGCCCGCCGCATCGCCGCCGGCGTGTTGCGCGAAGGGCTCCCGCCCGGCGTCCTTCTCAACGTCAACGTCCCGGCGCTGCCCCTCGGCGAGATCCGGGGCGTGGCCGTCACCCGGCAGGCGCACTCGCGCTGGGAGGAGTCCTTCGTCGACCGTGTCGATCCCTCGAACCAGCCGTATTACTGGCTCACGGGCCGCTTCGTCAACCTCGACGAAGGCGCGGACACGGACCTCGCCGCCATCGACGACGGCTTCGTCTCCGTCACCCCGCTTCACTACGATCTGACGGCGTACGAGGCCCTCGATGCGCTCCGAAACCGGTCGTGGGACGGCTGACGCCTCCGGCGCGCGGGAGCCTTTCCCGGCGGAAACCAAGACGCGGCGCGGAGGGTTGGAACGGCACAGGGCTTTCGGGGAAATCGGCGACGCTTCGCTGTGTCCCGGAAGCGGTTCCGAACGTCGTTTCCCTTCGCATCCCATCCGATCAGACGAAAAGAAACATGAACGAAGTCGCCCAGGTCGAGGAATTTGAGGCCCGCATCCGGCAGGGAGAGAAGATCGAGCCGAAGGATTGGATGCCGGAGCGATACCGCAAACAGCTGGTGCGCATGATGTCCCAGCACGCGCACTCGGAGGTGGTGGGCATGTTGCCCGAAGGCAACTGGATCACCCGCGCGCCGAGCCTCCGGCGGAAGATGGCGCTGCTGGCGAAGGTGCAGGACGAGGCGGGGCACGGCCTCTACATCTACAGCGCCACCGAGACGCTCGGCGTCGACCGGGACGACCTCGTGCAGGCCCTTCTGGAGGGGAAGGCGAAGTATTCGAGCATCTTCAACTATCCCACGCTGACGTGGGCCGACATCGGCGTCATCGGGTGGTTCGTCGACGGCGCGGCCATCGTCAACCAGACCATGCTCGCGAAGGCGTCGTACGGACCGTATGCGCGCGCCATGATCCGCATTTGCAAAGAGGAGAATTTTCACAAGAAACAGGGCTACGAGATCTGTGTGACGATGGCGCGGGGCACGCCGGAACAGCGGGAGATGCTGCAGGACGCCATCAACCGGTGGTGGTGGCCGACGCTCATGATGTTCGGCCCCCCGGACAAGGACTCGACGAACAGCGCCGAGCTGCTCCGGTGGAAGGTCAAGCAGAAATCGAACGACGAGCTCCGCCGGCATTTCGTCAACATCACCGTGCCGCAGGTGCAGGCGCTCGGCATGACGCTCCCGGACCCGGATCTGAAATACGACGAGGAGGCGGGCGCCTGGCGCTTCGGCGCGATCGACTGGGACGAGTTCTGGCGCGTGGTGCGGGGCCGGGGGCCATGCAACCGCGAGCGCCTGCGGGCCCGGCGCGCGGCGCACGAGGCGGGCGCGTGGGTGCGGGCCGCCGCCGAAGCATACGCGGCCAAACAACGGGCAAAACAGGAAACAAACGGGGTGAGGGCAGCCTGATGAGTGAACAGAAAAGCACCGGTGGGATGGTTCCGTGGGAAGTGTTCGTGCAGCCGCGCACGGGCGCCCCGCACGAGCACGTGGGCAACGTCCACGCGAGCGACGCCGAGATGGCGCTTCAGAACGCGCGCGACGTCTACGGCCGGCGCGGCAAGGTGGTGAGCCTGTGGGTGACGCCCGCCTCGGCCATCCACGCCACCACGCCGGACGACAGCGGGCCGTTCTTCGACCCCGCCGACGACAAGCCGTACCGCCACCCCTCCTTCTATAAGGTCCCGCACGGGGGGAAGAATGTTTGACGGGCGCGCCTCCGGACGGCCCACATCGGACACGGACATGACCACAGCAACCCTGGATCCCGAACTCCGACCGGCGCTCTTCGACTATCTCCTGCGCCTCGGGGACGACGCGCTCGTGCTCGGCCACCGGCTCTCGGAATGGTGCGGCCACGGGCCGTATCTCGAAGAAGACATCGCTCTGACCAACCTCGCGCTCGACTGCGTGGGACAGGCGAACGGCCTCCTCGGGCTGGCCGCCGAGGTCGAAGGCGCGGGCCGCGACGCCGACGACCTCGCCTTCCGCCGCGACGCGCTGGATTTTCGCAATGCGCTGATCGTCGAGCTGCCCAAAGGCGACTTCGGCTTCACCGTCGCCCGGCAACTCCTCTTCTCGGCCTACGCGCATCTGCTCTATGAGGCGTTGCGCGAAAGCGCCTTCGAGCCGCTGGCGGGGATCGCCGCCAAGGCCTTCAAGGAGGCGCGCTACCACCTGCGCCACAGCAGCGAGTGGCTCATCCGACTCGGCGACGGCACCGACGAGAGCCGGCAACGCGCCCAGACGGCCCTCGACGACCTGTGGATGTATACCGGCGAGCTTTTCGAGAAGGACGACACGCTCCGGACGCTCGTCGACGCGGGCCTCGCGCCCGACCCACGCGCCCTCGAAGCGCCGTGGCGCGAACGCGTCGAAGCCGTCGTCTCGCAGGCGACGCTGACGCTTCCCGAAGACGATTTCATGCTGACCGGCGGCCGCTCGGGCCGCCATACGGAGCACCTCGGACACCTGCTTGCCGAGATGCAGTTCCTCCCCCGCGCCTACCCCGATGCGGTGTGGTAAGGCGGGAAAAGGCCGGACGCCTCGCCCGTCCGGCAGGTGACGTGAGAAGGCTATGGAAACGACCCGGGAACAGGTGCTCGACTATCTCTCCGAGGTGAAGGACCCGGAGATCCCCGTGCTCGACGTGGTGGAGATGGGCATCGTGCGCGACGCGCGCCTCGACGGCGACACGGTGCACGTGGACATCACGCCGACGTATTCCGGATGCCCCGCCATGAAGGCCATCGAGGAGGAGATCGTCCGAACCCTGCACGCGAAAGGCTTCGAGAAGGTGGTCGTCCACACCGTCTTCCGGGAGGCGTGGACCACCGACTGGATGACCGGGGAGGCGAAGCGCAAGCTCGAAAAATACGGCATCGCGCCCCCTCCGAAGACGGACGCTGCCCTCCGGCCGGCGCTGCCTTTCGCCGGGCAACCGAAGCCCGTGCGGTGCCCCTTCTGCGGCTCCGAAGACACCGAGCGCACGAGCGAGTTCGGCTCCACCGCCTGCAAATCCCTCCACTTCTGCCGCGCCTGCCGGCAGCCCTTCGAGCACTTCAAGTGCATCTGACGCCCGTCATTTGATCCGGTAGCCGCCCTCCTCGTTGGCGAAGATCCACGCCGTCACCGCGCCGATCTCGATGGTCTCGTAGAGGTACGTGGTGCGGGTGATGGACGAGGTGCCGCGCGTGTGCAGCATGTCCTGCGCGCGTTGCATCCGCCCGAACCGCTCCCGCCAGCTCTCCATGCTCACGGGCCGGAGGTCCACCCAGCCTTTGCGCGCCCACTTGTCGAGGTCGCCCGCGCGGATCTCCACTTCCGGATAGAGGCTCTCCGGGATGTTGATGAACGGGCCGCGGATGAGCTGCCGTCCGTCCGGCGCGAGGATCGGCACGCCGATGGAGACGATCTGCGTACGGAGCGCGTCGTTCGCTTCGAGGAAGCGGAAAAGCGTCTCGGAGATCTCCTCGGCGGGCGTCGCGCGGACGGCTTCGAGCGTGCCGTAGTTGAGCTTGAGCAGGTGCGCCTCGTAGAGGAGCTTCGACAGTTCGGGCGGCCCGAGCTGGCCGAGCGCCACACTGTGCCCCTGCGACTCCTCCTCGATCTTCACCAGCCGCCGGAGCGCCGTGTCCCGAAGCACCCCCGCGCGGTAGCTCGGCATCATCACGTTGCTGTCCACCCCCGCGATGATGTCGTGCCCGGTGTTGCTGCCCTTGATTTCGAGCACCACCTGCTCGGCGATCTCCTCGGGCGTGACGAACTCCATCTGGTCGATGTACGTGATCGTCTCGAACTCGCCGCGCGCGAAGAAGCCGTTCTCGCCCGTATCGACGCCCGCCATCATCAGCGCGCCGCGCCGCTCGTACCGGGCCTCGTCGTCGTGGAGCGTCAGCGCATCGTCGAGCGTCTCGGTTCGGCTCTCATAGACGAACTGCGGCCGGCCGCGCCGTTTGACGGCCTGATGCGCCACGCGCCGGTATCCGATCATCGCCGCCGGTTTGAGCTCCTTGACGAGCGGCCCTTCGGGCGTGCGCGCCATGAGGAAAAGCAGGCCGGTGTGCGCGAAAGCCATGGCGGTTTTGGTCATGAGCTGCACGCTCGGCTTGTCCTCGCTGTGCGTGTACGGGATGTTCAGCCCCATGCCGCCGGTGCCCGTCGTGCCCACCTTCACGTACACGCGCGTCTTCACCTCGCGCATGGCGCCGTAGAGCAACCGCGCGTGGCGGATGAGCTGGGAGGTGGCCTGCGAGATGAGCAACGTGCTTACGTCCTGTCCGAGGTGCTCGACCGTCTCGCGAAGCGCCTCGTCGTCCTTCGCAGCCTCGCGCAGACGGGAGAGCGCGTCGTGCGTCTTCCGGCTGATGCGCTCCACGTCCTGATAGCTGATGGCCGTGGCGGTGTTGATGCAGTCGATGATCACGTCCGG
>JALSSK010000391.1 GCA_026984335.1 Rhodothermales bacterium | reverse complement strand
GTGGAAGCGCGCCAGCGCCGGATCCTCCGGGACGTATCGGTACGGGTTGACGCCCTCGACCTGAAGCACGCCGTCCCACACGTACCGGTAGGCGTCGTCGGAAAGGGTGGGCGGGAGCCACAGAACGGCCAGCCGGAAGCACACCGCCGCGACGAGCACCGTCCGCATCGGGAAGGCCCCGCGCCGCCACAGCCACACCACGAGCGCGCCCGCCGCGAGCGCCGCCGCGACGAAGCCGCACCACCACGCCTTCACGCCCGCACACACCGACATCGTCGCCACGGCGAGCGAGAGCAGCGCGAGCAAACCCGCATCCACGCGCGTGGGGCGCCGTTCCCTCCGGGCGGCGAAGCTCATGACGCCGTGTGCGGCCGGTGAAAGATCATCCCGATGCGACGCCCGTCGTTCTCATACTTCACCTCGTCGGCCATCATCTCGATGAGATACAGACCCCGCCCGCCGTCTTCGAGCAGATTGTCCGTATGGAGCGGATCCGCCACCGCCTCGCGCACGAAGCCCATCCCCTGATCCTCGATCCACACCTCGATGCGGTCCGGCTCGGCGCTGAACTCGACCTTGACTTTCTTCTCGGGATCGAGGTGGTTGCCGTGCTCGATGGCGTTCGTGAACGCCTCGCTCGTCAGAAGGACCACGCGGTAGATGAAATCCTCATCCGCCTCGTGCGCCGAAACGAACTCTTCGGCCAGGTCCACGACCCGTTCGAGTTGGAGATGTTCGCTTGCCATCACCAGTTGAAGCCGGTCGGGAATAGGATCGTCGCTCGGAAACATACGGGGCTCGGGAAACGGAGGTGGAAAAGGGTTCGCGCGCTCTTTTTCAAACGATCAATAAACGGATTATTTCCCTCGTCCGCTACCGGATGAGCGCCGCCTTCCGAAGGACGGGTTGTTGGCCGGGCGCTTCGACGCGGATGAGGTAGACGCCGGACGGGACGGCGCGCCCCGCCTCGTCCCGGAGGTCCCACGCCGTTCCGCCGTCGCCGTCGGTCTCTTCGAGCACGCGGATGAGCCCGCCCTGAAGCGAGAGCACGCGCACCGTCGCCTCGGCGGGCAGGCCCGCGATCATGAGCCGGGGCCGATGGACGCCCTCCCGGTACGGGTTCGGGAAGACGTACACGTCCGAAAGATCGGCGGCGGCCTCGACGAGCCGCACCGCCCGACCCTCGGGCGCGAGCGTCTCGCCCGTGAGCGCCCGCATACGAACCACCTCGACGGACGTTTCGAGCCCCGTCGGGCCGAGCACACGGCCCGCCACGCGGAGCGTCACCCGGTCCGGCGCGCCGGCGTCGAAAAGCGCTTCGGCGACGGCCCCCTCGGGAAGGACGCGGTAGTTCGAGACGTCGGCGGCGAAGGCGGGGTCGAGCGGCGCGCTGAAAAGCAAAGTGACGGTCGAGCGGTCGAGGATCTCGAAGGCGGTGACAAAGAGGCTTCCCTCCTCGGGCGCGGGGAAAAGGACCGCCGCCGTGGTCTGTCCCACCGGCGTGCCCTCGGCGTCGCGCACACCCGCCCACCGGAGCGTGTCCGTCGTCGCGGGCGGGTCCTCGAAGCGAAGCGCGAGGGAGCGGCCGCCCTTCCCCATGAGAAGGGCCGACGCCGCGCCGCCGCCGTCGAGGCGGAAGCCGCCGGCGCGGAGGTCGGAGGCGAGCGGCTCGGTGAAGACGAGCTCGACCGTTCGATCCGCCGGATACCCGACTTCAGCGACGACCGCCGGGGCGTGCGGGCGCACGGTGCGCGGGGCCGTGAGCGGCGAGGACGCGCCGCCGTACCACGCCCGGAGCGCGTACCGCCGCTCCCGCGTCTCGGCGACCACGAGCGTGTCGGCGTCGGTCGTGGCGAGCGGGTCGAGCGCGCCGTCGGCGTCGCCCGCGAAGACGGTCACGGAGTCGGCCCCGACGGCGCGCCATGCGAGGCGCACATGCCCGGCGTCGAGGGCGTAGGCGTCCCCCCACTGCGGCGGCGGTCGCGCGGCGAAGGCGGCGCGGAAGATGAAGCGGTGGAGCCGCTCGTCCGCCCCGGCGGCGATGAGTTCCGGCGCGCCGTCGCCGTCGAAGTCGCCCGTCGTCGTCTCGATGCTCCGGAGGCCGCCGGGCCGCGCCTCCCCCTCCGCCCCGCGATGAAAGATCACATGCCCTCCCGAAGCGTCGAAGGCGAGCACGTACAGGTCGGGCGCGTGGACGATCACGAGCTCGTCCCGACCGTCGCCGTCGAAGTCTGCGGCGGTCATCGAACCGTGGCGCGAGAGCGGCCCCGCCACCGGCAGGCTGTCCCGGACGGCGTACGCGTCGTCGCCCGCGCGTTCCCAGAAAAAGAAGAGGCCCACGTCCGGCTCGCGCTCGCCGTCGCGCGTGATCTGCGTCCAGTTCTGGGTGAACGTGACGAACTCGCGCACGCCGTCGCCGTCGAAGTCGCCCTTCGCGAAGCGGCTTCCGGCATTGTACCGGTCCGTCTCGTACGTCCACGCGACGCGGAAGGCGTCGTCGCCCGTGTTCTCGTAGACGATCCAGTCGCCGTCGCTGTCGCCCACGAGGAGGTCCGTGTGCCCGTCGCCGTCGAAGTCGTCGAGGAGGGCCTCGGGCTCCTGAAAGTCGTTCTCGTCGAGTTCGGTGTTCGCCACGCCCGTCGGGTTTTCGAGGCGGGCCGTCTCGGAGAACGTGGTTCCGTCGTATTCGAGCACGCGCCACTGTTTCGTATTGTGCACGAGGATCTCGCCGCGCCCGTCGCCGTCGAGGTCGGTCAGGCGCGCGCCGAAGGCGGCGTTCGTGTCGAAGGGGTTGGCGAGGCCGGTGGTGTCGAGGAAAGCGGTCTCGAAGGGAAAGTCGCGGGGCGTCGGTTGTTCGAGGAGGAGCGTCGCGCCGCCGACCTGAGTGAGCAGTTCGAGGAGGCCGTCGCCGTCGGCGTCGCCCGCGTCCCGTGGGAAGACGTTCGCAATCACCGCCGAGGCGCCCGCGAAGCTCCCGCCCGCCCACTCGTACGTGGCCAGGGTGTCGCCGAGCCATCCGTTCTCATACCGGTTGAGGGTGATTTCGAGGAGGCCGTCGCGGTCGAAGTCGGTGGCCTTCGGGAGGAGGAAGCCGTGCGGGATCGAGAGGGTCTCTTCTTCGAAGAGCGCCTCGTTCGTCGCGCGAGCGGGCACGTCGAGCGTGGCGGTGTGGGTCGTTTCGAGGCCGGCGACGTTCGTCGCGATGAGCCGTACGGTGACGGCGCCGCCCGCGCCCGAGCGGTCCGCCCACACGAGGCCGTGCCGCCGCGCCCGGCGGTCGGAGTCCACCCGTTCCGTCGTGCCGCCGCGCGTGAGTTCCATGCGCACGTCGGCGAGGTCGTCCGTGGCCACGTCCGCCACGACGCCGTGATCCGCGCCGACGAGGCCGTCGTCGAGGAGGCGCACGGTGAGGCGCGGGGGCGTCCGGTCGACGAAGACGCGCCGCCGGTCCTCGACGGCGCCGCCCGTCCGAAGCGCGGCGACGAGGCGGAGCGTGTACACGCCGTCGGGGATGCCGGAGAGGTCCCACACGGCGAGCGTGTCCCGCCACACCTGCCGCGTCTCACCCTCGACGAGGGGCGTCCACGCGTCGCCGGGGTCCTCGTCGCCGGGCGTGAAGAAGAGTGAGAAGGCGTCGAACGACGGGTCCACGACCGTCCCGACGATGGGCGCGGTGTCGTCGGCGAGGCCTGCATTGTGGGCGGGCGAGACGATCTCGGTGCGGGCCGGGAGGGCGCGGAGGAGCGCGTTGGCGACGTCGAGCACGCCGGCGGCGGTGCGATGGTCCCACCCCGGCGCGTCCACGTCGCGGGCCGAGGCGGTGAGGATGCTCCGGACGGCGGCGGGCGTGAGCGAGGGGTCGAGCGAGCGGAGGAGCGCCGCAGCCGCCGCCACCATCGGGGCCGCCATCGAGGAGCCGCTGCGCCGTCCGTACAGCGCCGTGACGGCGTCCGGGTCGGCGGCGTCCGGCCCCGGCATGAGGGTCGTGTAGACCTGTGAGCCGGGCGCGCCGAGGTCGATGCCGAGGCCGAACGTGCCGCGCGAGGCAATGCCCGTGCCCTCGGCATTGAACCACGCCGTCGAGATCACCTCGGGATAGTCCGACGGGTAATGCGGGCCGTCGCCGCCGAGGTTGCCCGCCGAGGCGACGACCACCGTCCCGCGCGCGACGGCGTACCGGATGGCCTCGTGCATGAGGGGCGACTCGAAGACGTCGCCGAAGGAGAGGTTGACCACGTCGAGGCCCGTCTCGGCGGCATAGACGAGCGCCGCCGCGATGTCGTCGTCGTCGCCGATGCCGTCGGCTCCGAAGGCGCGGAGGGGGACGAGCCGCGCGCCGGGCGCCACGCCGGCGATGCCGACGCCGTTGTCGCGGGCCGCCACGAGCACGCCGGCGACCGTCGTGCCGTGCCCGCGCCCGCCGCCGAGCCGGTTGTCGTCGGACGGATCGGGGTCGCGCTCGAAGAAATCCCCCTGTTCGACCGTGCCGGGGCGGTCCACGAAGTCGTATCCGTGGAGGTCGTCCACGAAGCCGTTGCCGTCGTCGTCGCGGCCGTTGAAGTCGGCGGGGGTCACGCGTCCGTCGCCGTCGAGGTCTTCGCCGGGGTTGACCCAAACCTGCCCGGCGAGGTCGGGATGGTCGAAGAAGAGGCCGGTGTCGATCTGCCCGATGCGCACGTCCGGGCTTCCGGTGGTGATCGTCCACGCCTCTTCGGCGCGGATGACGGCGAGGTGGTCGAGGCTGTCGGCGAGGGGATCGTTCGAGGCGGTGGCCGCCGCGTCGAGGCTTTCGATCCGGTATCGGTGGTTCGGCTGTGCGTACGCCACGCCGGGGTGCGCCGCCCACCGCTCGCGGACGGCTTCGAGAGCCGAGGAGTCGGCGACGGTGAGCACGAAGGCCGCAAACGGCGCGCCCGCGCCTTTGCCCGCCGCCGCGCCGCCGAAGACGGGCCGAACGCCCGACACCGCCTCGAAGAGTTCCGGGAAAGCGCCGCCTTTGCCCGCGCCCGTCAGGGCCGCCGAGAGGTCGGCTCCGGCATCCTCGGACAGACGGACGATCACCTCCACCTGCGCCCGGGCGACGCACGGCGCGAGGAGAAGAGCGAGAAGCACGAGCGCTTTTTTCATGCGGAGAAACGGCGGGGCACGGAAGCCGGACCATGAGGGCGGACGGCGCATCCGTTCACCGGCGCGTGCCGTCCGTCCACGTCCTCAAACGGCCCATTGGACGAACAACCGCGTCTTTCGTTCGGAAAAGCAGGTAATCCCCCGCGAAAAAATGCGACCCATGAACGCGGGCATTTATCTCCCCCACTTTCCGCCGATCCCAGTTTCGGCGGCCCATCCTTTTTTCGTCCGCCCCGCCCCGCCTTTTTCCAACGAACCGCACGGCCATGCGATCTGTCCTCTGGATCGGCTTCATTGTGATGGGTTTGATCGGGTTGACCTCCGAGCGGGCGGGCCGCGAGGGAGCCGCCTCGCTCACGTACGAGATCCGGGTGGACACGCTCCGGCGCGCGCTCCTCGTCGAGGGGCGCTTCGAGCATCCGGCGGGCGGCGAGGTCGTCTTCGAAATGCCGAACGCCATCGGCCCGCACGCGCTCCGGTTCCTCGCCGGCGTCCGCTTCTTCGACGACCTCGGTCCCCTCCCCGCCACACGCGACGACGAGGGTCGGCGGCGCGTCCCACCGCCGCATGGGACGCTCCGGTTCACGTATCTCGTCCGTACGGACGAGGCCGCCCGCGCGCTTCCGCCGAAGTACGCGTGGCGCACGGTCATGCCCTCGGCCGGTCCGGAAGGTGCGTACGTGACGCAATACGCCCTCATCCGCCCCGCCGACTTCCCCCCGGACGCGCCCGTCCGCCTCGTGTGGAAGACGCCCGCCGCGTGGACCGTGGCGACGCCGTGGAGCGTGGGCAGTCGGATGACGGTAGTCCCGAGCCTGCACGCACTCCTCACCAACTACTTCGTCGCCTTTCGGGAGGGCAGCGTCGTCGAGCGGCGCGTGGCGCATACGGCGGTGCGCTTCGTATGGACGGGCGAGGGGCGGCTCGGTGATGCGCCCGGGGCCGTCGCGGCGATGACCCGCGTGGTCCGGCAGACGGCGGCCCTCGGCGGCGGACGCCCCGTCTTTAACCTGACCGTGCTGCTCCACACCTCCGCCGACGGCGAGGACCCGAGCGGAGCCACGGCGGGCACGGCCTCGGTGCAGCTTCAACTCCGCGCCGGACAACCTTTTGCCGACCTCTGGCGCGCCTCCGGCGATCAGATACTCCGCACCCTCGCGCACGAACTGATCCACACGTGGACGTATGCCGCCGAGGCCCCCGCCGCTCCCTCCGAAGCATGGGGGCCGGGGATGTGCTGGCTGCGCGAGGGGTTCACCGAGTACCTCGCCCACCTCACGCTCTTCGACGCCGGGCTCCTCGACCGCGACACCTTCGTGCACGACCTCCGGCGCGCGGCGGCCCTCTCGCATCGTCGAAACGCGGACGGCCGATGGTCGCTCCTCTCGGCATGCGCGCATTTCTACGACGACCCTTCGGCGTTCTATTTCACATACCACGAGGGCATGATCCTCGCGTTCTCCCTCGACGTCGAACTCCGGCGACGGACCGGCGGCGCAAAGACGCTCCCGGCTTTCATGCAGCGCTTCATCTCCTCGCGCGCGGGCACGCAAAAGACGCGGGAGGCTTTTCTCGAAGCGTGGCGCGCCTACGCCCCCGCCGGCCTCGCCGACGTGGACGACCGCCTCGCCCATCCCGGCTCCCTCGACCCCGCCCCCTCCCTCCAAAGCTTCGACTTTCTCCCAGCCGCCGTCGCCGCGCGCGCGCCCCGGTGACGCTGCGCGCGTCTATCTTCAAACCGGCTCCGGAAGGCGTCCTCTCTCCGGCAACCGCGCCGCTTCCTCCGTTCTTCACGCGCATCTTCCGCAGAGCCTCCCCGCACCCATGGCGCGCAACCGAAACGGAATGTATTTTCAAGCAAGAATATCTGAATCGCGCTGACCGAACCCCTACTTTTCCTGATGGATTCCCCCTTTCGTTTCTCTCGAACTCGTCTCACCTTCCTTTTTTCGGCCCTTCTCGGATGGATCGTGTGGCTCGCTCCCGACGTCCACGGGCAGGCGAACGCGAACGTCACCGGCAGCACCGACGCCCTCCCGTTCACCCTTGAGATCGTGGACGTCCCCGGAACCTCGCTGCCCGGACTGCACTCGTTCGCACACGCACAATACGACGGCAAATGGATTTTCGTCGGCGGGCGCACGGACGGGCGACATTCGTTCGGGACGAATGCTTTCCCGCCGGACATGGCGAACGAGGACATCTGGGTTTTCGACCCCGCGACGTGGCAGACGTGGTCCGCCCCCGTGACCTCGCTCCCCGACGCCCTCGCCGACCCGCTCCGTTCGACGAACATGCAGTTCGCCCGAAGCGGCGATTACCTCTATCTCGCCGGCGGCTACGGCATCGACGCCGCCACGGGGGACTACGTCACCTTCCCTACCCTCACGGCGCTCCACCTCCCCGGCCTCATCGACGCCGTCATGAACGGGACTGCGCTCGACCCGCACATCCGTCAGATCACCGACGCGCGTATGCAGGTCACCGGCGGAGAGATGCGTCTCATCGGCTCGTGGTTCTTCCTCGTCTTCGGCCACGACTTCGAAGGGGCATATTCCCCCGATCCCGGCGCCTTCACGCAGACGTATACGGAACAGCTCCGCATGTTTCAGATCGCCGATGACGGCGTCACGTTCTCGATCACGAACTACGTCACGATCGATGATACGGACGCCTTCCACCGACGGGACCTGACCGTCGCGCCGGTCGTCTTTCCCGATGAAACGCTCGGGCTCGGCGCGTATGCGGGGGTCTTTCAAAAAACCGCCGACCTGCCTTTCCTCAACCCCATCTACATCCGCGAGGACGCCCACCTCCTTCCGCCCGATGCGTACACGGTCGATACCGCGTTCGACCAGATGATGAGCCAGTACACGTGCCCCACCCTCCCCGTCTTCGACCCCGCCACGGGCGACATGTACACGACCTTCTTCGGCGGCATCGGGCAGTACTTCCTCGACGACGCCGGCGCGCTCGTCGAAGACACGAACGTGCCGTTCATCGACGAGGTAACCACGTTCACGCGCGCCGCCGACGGGACGTCGAGCGAGGCGATCTGGCCCTTCCGGATGCCCGCCCCCTTCGGTTCCGCCGTCACGACCTTCCTCGGGGCGAACATGGCCTTTCTCCCGAACGAGAGCCTCGCATATTATGACAACGGCGTGCTCCGGCTCGATGCCATCACCGGGCGCACGCTCGTCGGGCACCTGTACGGCGGCATCCTCGCTTTCGGGCGCAATTTCTCCGGAAGCATGGCCAACAATAACGTCTACGAGGTGTACCTCGACCTCAACACGCCGTTGCCGGTCGAGCTCGCCACGTTCGACGCGGTGGTGGATGGTCGGAACGCCTTGCTGACGTGGACGACGGCGAGCGAGACGAACAACGCCGGTTTTTACGTGGAGCGCAGAGGAAGCGCGGAGGAGACGTGGCAAAGCCTGGGCTTCGTGGAGGGGCGCGGCTCCACGAGCGAGACGACGCACTACGGCTATCGCGCGGAGGATCTGACGCCGGGCCGCCACACCTTCCGCCTGCGACAGATCGACTTCGACGGATCGTTCGCCTTCGGGCCGGAGGTGGAGGTCTACGTCGAGGTCCCCGGCGCCTTCGTCTTCTCCGAGCCCTACCCCAACCCCTTCAACCCGCAGACCCGCTTCACCCTGACGACGGCGCGCACCGAGCGGGTGCGCCTCGAGGTTGTCGATGTGCTCGGACGCCGCGTGCGGGTCCTGTACGACGGCGAACTCCGGGGCGGCGCCCCCGAGACGTTCACCTTCGAGGCGGCGGGGCTGCCGAGCGGTCCGTATCAGATCCGCGCCCTCGGCGAGACGTTCGTCGCCGCCCGGAGCGTGATGCTGTTGAAATGAGCCGGAACCCTCCCCGCGACGGACGCCGTCTTATTTGACGAGCGTGACGGAGTGCGCCGTGTGGAAATGATCGCCCGCGACCTCGTAGATGTACAGCCCGCTCGGCCATTCCTCGGCATCGATGATGAAGGGGTGCGGGGCGCCGGCCGAGAGCTCCCCGTCAAAGAGCACGCCCATCTGCCGCCCGAGAAGGTCGAACACCGTGATCCGGATGTGCTGGCTCTTGCGAAGCGTGATGGTGAACTGCGTCTGGGGATTGAACGGGTTCGGATAGGCCTCCGAGACTTCGAATGCCGCTTCGGACGCGACCCTGACCTCCACCGCCGGGTGATACTGAAAGGA
>JALSSK010000390.1 GCA_026984335.1 Rhodothermales bacterium | reverse complement strand
CCAGCTCCTCGCCCGCGCCGAGCCTTTCCTCGAACGCGCCGCCGCGGACCCCGCCGCCGCCGCCGCCGCGCGCCGCCTCCTCCACCGCGCCCTCGCGCGGGAGCCGGAGCACTACGAAGCGCTCCGCGCGTACGGCAACCTGCTCTTCGAGACGGGCGACTATGCCGAAGCCGGGGCGCGTCTGTCCGAAGCCCTCCGGCAGAACCCCCGCGACCCGGCCCTGTGGACGCGCGCCGCCACCGCCGCCCTCTTCGCCGGTCAACCGCTCCGAGCCACCGAGATCGCCGACGAGGGGCTGATCCTCTTCCCCGGACGCGTGGACCTCCTCCGCGCCGCCGCCCTCGGCTATCTCGACGCCTACCGGAACGATGACGCCCTCGCGCGCTTTGAGGAAGCCCTCGACCACCTCGACGAAACCCCGAACGACGACCCCCGCCTCCAGGCCGACCTCCTCGCCGGGCTCGGCATGATCTACACGCGCCGCCGGAACTTCCACGCCGCCGACAGCCTCTACGCCCGCGCGCTCGCCGTCGCCCCCGACCACGCCGTCGCCCTGAACAACCTGGCCTACAGCCTCGCCGAACGCGGGCAGGATCTCGACCGCGCCCTCGAACTGGCCCGCCGCGCCCTTGACAACGCTCCGGAAAATCCTTCCTTCATGGACACCCTCGGATGGGTGTATCTCCAGCGGGACGACCTCGACGGTGCGGAAAAATGGCTGAGCCGGGCCGTCGACGGAGGAGGGGCGCTCGCCCTCGAACACTACGGCGACCTTCAGGCGCGTCTCGGCCGTCTCGACGCCGCCCGCACGTACTGGCAGCGCGCCTTCGAGCGCCGTCCCGAGAGCGCCGCGCTTCGAAGCAAACTCGAACGGCTCCGGAACTGACCTGCCCGCTCCCGCGGGGCGCGACGCCACTCCCCGCGCAAACCCGCCGCGAACCCGCGAAAAGACGCCGCATCCCCGCTCTCATGAATCGCCTTCGACGCGTTCTCCCACCCCTGGCGCTTCTGAGCCTCCTGCTCTATGCCGGATGCTCGGGCGCCCGACCCCGCGCCGAACTGCCGACCGAACTCCCCGACGCCTTCCCGCACCATACGGCCGGGGAAATCATCGGAAAGCTCACGCTCACCCCCGACACGCTCCGCGCGTTCACGGCCAGGGCGAGCATCTCCATGGACCTGCCGGAGAACACCGGCAGCTTCACCGCGCACATGCAGGTCCGCCGCAACGACTCGCTCTTCATGAGCGTCCGCGTGACGTTCGGCATCGAGGCGGCGCGCGCGCTCGTCACGCCGGACAGCTTCTTCCTCTATGACCGGATCAACAAGCGGCTCCTCTACGGCCCGCTCGACGCCGCGAAGGATTTCCTCCCGGCCCCGCTCATCTCCGGCGAACTGTTTCCCAGCCTCCTCGGCCTCGTCGCGCCCGACCCGGGCGTCCCCTGGCAGGTCGAGGCCGACAGCGCCTTCTACTACCTCCGCGACCCCCGCCGGGGCCTCACGTATACGGTGGACCCGATCCTCTGGCGCGTCGTTCGATACGAAGCCCGGTCTCCTTCGGGCACGATCCTTGAAGAACGCACCTATTCAGACTTCGACCGGTTCCGGAACCTCTACCTTCCTCGCCGGATCGTCTATCGCCGCCCGCTCGAGGCGACCTTTGCTTCGATTTTTTACCGTGAACTGACCCTCAATCCGAAAGCCCTGACGTTCAAGCTGAACGTCGGCGAGGACGTCGAGCGGGTGCCGGTGTACGCCTTGAACTGAACGTGTCTATGCGACCTGCGACCGTTTCCTTCGTCGTGTTGATCCTTACCCTCGCGCCGTCACCACCGGCGCGGGCGCAGGAGGTTGCCCGGGACCGTTCCGCCACGGAGCGCCGTCTCGAAGAGCTTCAGGAGCAGATCGCGCGGGACGAGGAGAAACTGGCGAAGACGAGCGAGGCCGAGCAGGCTTCTCTGGAGACGCTCCGCAACCTCGACCGTCAGATCGCCCTTCGCGAAGAGCTCGTCCGCAACTATCAGGTCCGGCTGAACCAGCTCCGGCACGAGCGCGACTCCCTCCAGACCTCGCTCTCCGATCTCGAAGCGTCGCTGGAAGCTTTGAAGGAAGAATACCGTCGCCGGGCCACGCACGCCTACAAATACGGCAGGCTGCACGACCTCGCGCTCATCCTCGCGGCGCAGTCGATCAACCAGATGCTCATCCGGGTGCGGTATCTCCACCGGTTCACCGAGCAGCGGCGGCGGCGGCTCACCGAGATCAACGCGGCGGCCGATGCGCTGGAGCACCGGCGCGCGGCTCTTCAGGAGAAGGTCGCCCGAAACAACCTCTTGCTTCGCGCGGCCGAGAGCGAGCAACAGAAGCTGGCGCGGCAGAAGGAGCGGCGGGCCCGTCTGATCGCCGACCTCCGGAAGCAGCGTTCGTCGCTCGAAGCCTCGCTCACGGAAAAGCGCTCGCTGGCCACGGAACTCGCCGCCCAGGTTCAAGCCCTCATCGCCGAGGAGATGGCGCGCCGGGAGCGCGCGCCCGATCCCGCCGCGAGCGCCGAGTTCGTGCGCCTGACGGGCTCGTTCCGGCAGAACGAGGGCAGGCTCCCCTGGCCCGCAAACGGAACCGTCATCGAACCCTTCGGCGAAAAGGTGCATCCCGTCTACGGCACCACGACGCCCAACCCCGGCATCCTCATCGCCACGACGCCCATGGCCGAGGTTCGCGCCGTCTTCGACGGAACCGTCAGCAGCATCGACATCATGCCCGACATCGGGCGGTTCATGATCATCGAGCACGGCGAATACCACAGCGTCTACGGCAACTTCGCCATCATCAACGTGGGCGAGGGCGAGCGGGTGCGCGCCGGACAGATCATCGGGCGCGCCGGCACCGACGCCGAGCCGAAGGGCGAGGGGCTGTTTTTCGGCCTCTTCAAAGACGGGAAGCCCATCGATCCGGTCCCGTGGCTCCTTGCGCACTGACGCCGCCGCTCCGCGCTTCTTCCCCCCGATGCGTCCCCGTTCCGCTTGAATCGACGCTGCTTCGCGCGTAGTTTGCGGGCATGGCACGGAAGACTCTCATCACCGAAGCGAAGGTGCTCGAAGCGCTCGCCGACGGACGCCGGACGCTCGCCGTCCCGCCCCGCGCGCTCATCACCGCCCTCGCCCGCGACACCGCCCGCGCGCGCGGCCTCACGTTCGTGACCGCCGCGCCCGAGGCGGAGGCCGAACCCGCACCCGGCTGCGGCTGCGACCACGCCCCCACCCACGTCGTCGCCTTCGGAAGCGACCACGGCGGCTTCGGCTACAAAAAGACCCTCACCGCCTTCGTCCGCGACCTCGGATGGGGCGTCCTCGACCTCGGCGTCGACGATGAGCAGAGCTGCGACTACCCCGACTTCGCCTATGCCGTCGCCCGGGCCGTCGCGCTCGGAAAGGCCGACTTCGGCGTCATGATCGACGGCGCCGGTCTCGGCTCGGCGATGGTGTGCAACAAGGTGCCGCGCATCCGCGCCGCCGGCGCGTACAACTCTTTCACGGCGTGGAACGCCCGCGCCCACAACAACGCCAACGTCCTCACCCTCGGCAGTCGCACGCTCGGCATCGAGGTCTGCAAACGCATCGTCCGGACGTTTCTCGAGACCGACTTCGAGGGCGGCCGCCATGCCCGGCGCGTCGACAAAATCGCCGACATCGAGGCCCACTTCGCGCGGGACGACCGGCCCGCGCCGTGACCGTTTGCGCCGACCCGCGCCCCTTTTTCACACAAGCTTACCCGGCTCCGTCCGGGGCGGTTTGGCGAGGCGTGAGGCGGCCCCGTATTTTGGCGTGATCCCCGCCCATCGTATCCACCCGGAATTCAGCGATAGATTCTCATGGCAACTACCCAATATGACGTTATCGTCCTCGGCTCGGGGCCCGGCGGCTACGAAACCGCCATCCGCGCCAGCCAGCTCGGCTTCAAGACTGCGATCATCGAGAAAGACAAGCTCGGCGGCGTGTGCCTGAACATCGGCTGCATCCCGACGAAGGCCCTCCTCAAAAGCGCCGAGTTGATGGAGTACGCTTCACACTTCAATCAGTACGGCCTCAGCGCCGGCGGCGTGACGCCCGACTTCCCGAAGGTCATCGAACGCAGCCGCGGCGTGGCCGACAAGATGAACAAGGGCGTTCATTACCTGATGAAGAAGAACAAGATCGACGTCATCGAGGGCTATGGCCGGCTCACGGGCAAGGGCGTCCTCTCCGTGGAACCATCGGTGAACATGGACGGCGTAGAGATCGGCAAGCCCACGACCGTCGAGGGGAAGCACGTCATCATCGCCACGGGCGCGCGCGCCCGCGAGATTCCGCCGCTGCCGGTCGACGGCGAAAAGGTCGTCACGTACCGCGAGGCCATGCTCCAGACGACCCCGCCCGGGCGGCTCGTGGTCGTCGGCGCGGGCGCCATCGGCGTCGAGTTCGCGTACTTCTACCGGCACATGGGCGCCGAGGTAACCGTCATCGAAGTGATGGACCGCATCGTCCCCATCGAGGACGCCGACATCTCGAAGGAACTCGCCCGGAACTTCAAGAAACAGGGCATCAAGGTGATGACGAGCGCCGAAGTGCTCGGCGTCGACACGAAGGGCAAGGACGTCACGGTGCGCGTGAAGACGAAAAAGGGCGAGCAGACGATCGCGTGCGACCAGGTGCTCTCGGCCGTCGGCGTCGTGGGCAACGTCGAGAACATCGGCCTCGAAACGCTCGGCGTGAAGACCGAGCGCGGCGCCGTCGTGATCGACGGGTTCGGCCGGACGAACGTGCCGGGCATCTATGCCATCGGCGACGTGGCCGGCCCGCCGTGGCTCGCGCACAAAGCCAGCCACGAAGGCATCCTCTGCGTCGAGAAGATCGCCGGCCTCGACGTGCATCCGCTCGACAAAAACAACATCCCCGGCTGCACCTACTGCCAGCCGCAGATCGCCTCCGTCGGATACACCGAAGAGAAGGCAAAAGCGGCGGGCTATGAGATCAAGGTCGGCAAATTCCCCTTCACGGCCTCCGGGAAAGCCTCGGCGCTCGGACACACCGAGGGCTTCGTGAAGGTGATCTTCGACGCGAAATACGGCGAATTCCTCGGCTGTCACATCATCGGATACGAAGCCACCGAACTCATTGCCGAGGTGGTGACGGCCCGCGTCCTCGAAACGACCGGCTACGAGATCATGGAGGCCATGCACCCCCATCCGACGCTCTCGGAGGCGATCATGGAAGCCACGCGCGTCGCCTACGGCATCCCGATGAACATCTGACGGTTCGGCTCCTCGAATCCCCCGCCCCGGCGTCGATCTCGGCGCCGGGTTTTTTTCGGCTCGCGTTCTTTCGCCGGCGGAGCATGCATACGGGTCTGACGTTGGCGCGCAAACGCCGGGCCGTCGCGGAACCACCGTTCCGCCCGACATTTGCGTTAATCGCCCGAATGTGTTTTCATGTGGACGGGAAAGCGGAGCGATGCCGCAAAAGATTGCGCCCGCGCCCGGCTCCCGGCACTCCGAATAATGGTGAACGACATGCATCGATTTTTTCAAACAGGTCCCCGGGGCTTAGCCGTGATGCTCCTGATCGTGATCGCCATCGGGTGCGAGGTCCTCTCACCCGAAACTCGGACGACGCCGGAGACGGAAAGCCTCTCGACGGACCTCCGCACGACGATGCCCCCGCTGAACGGCCTCGAGATCGCGCTCAGCCCTTCCCCCTCGCCACGGGCAAGCGGTTTCGATCAGGAACGCGTATGGAGCCCCTTCATCGACTGGGAGCCGGCCCTCGCCGTCGATCCGTTCACTTCGGACGTCTATCAATTGACCACCCGTTTCAACGGTCCCCGTCCGTGTGAGCAATGCCAGGCGCCCTACGTCATCTTCCGCCATTCGTCCGACGGAGGCGCCACCTGGGGTCCGGACCGGTTTCTGAAGAGCCGAAAAGACCAGAACGACCCCCAGATCGAGGTGGCCGATGACGGAACCGTCTTCATCGTCTGGCTCGACGACGACTGGATGCTTCGGCTGATCAAATCCACCGATCACGGCGCGACCTGGACGCAGCCGGTTCCGGTGCTGAGCCGGGTGGCTCTGCCGGCCTGGGGCGACAAGCCGCTCCTGGTCGTCTCGCCCGACGGACGGGATGTCTACGTCGCGTTCAACGCTTACGAAAGCTACGTCGCCGTTTCCCACGACGGCGGAGTGACCTTCGAAGCGCCCGTGCAGACGAGCAACAACAACCGGGGCTGGTATCACACCGGTGGCGCGCTCGCCCCCGACGGGACCGTCTATTTCGTCGCCGGAGACTACAGCCTCAACTTCCTCGGCGACGCCGGCGTCCGCCTGATCCAATCCACGGACCGGGGATCGACGTGGCAGACCCTCACCTTGGATCGCTCGAAGCAGGCGCCCGATTGTCCCGACGTCCCCGGATGCTATACGGGGTTCCTCGGCCCCTCCCCTTCCATAGACGTGGATGCCGACGGGTTGCTGATGGCGGCCTACAATGCAGGCGACGCACCGGGCGCCCCGCAACCCATGTACATCCGCACTTCGACCGACGGCGGGCGCACCTGGAGCCCGCGCCGGAAAGTTTCGGAGGACGGCCCCATCGACAACGCCTTTCCCGTCGTTCGCGCCGGCCCCACCCCCGGCGACTTCCGGCTCGTGTGGCAGGACGACCGGACCGGCCGATGGAACACCTGGTATCGCAGCACCACCGACGCCGGGACAACGTGGACGCCGGCCGTGCGCCTCTCCGACCTGGAAGGTGGAGCGCCCTATAAAGACGCCGACGGCTACGACTTCGTCTACGGCGATTACCTGGAAATGGAGGTCGACGGCGCGGGCATGAACCACGTCATCTGGGGTGCCGGCAAGGATCTCTACGGCATTGGAGGAACCTGGTACACACGCGGGCAATGAGGGTCCTTGCGCCTTGGGGTGTTCAGGAAGCTCCGTCTCTCGTTCCTCTGCCTGCCCGATACCGCCGCCTTGCGCGCTCGGGCGATTGACCTCGGAAGGCGCAAGGCGACGCCTCTTGCCTCTGATGCTCCGCTCCGCGTACTTTGACCCGCCCCTTCCGGGCATAGGTCCCCTTCCCCATTTTTTGAGGATCGTGCCATGACGAAACTGCTCCCCCTTCTCCCGCTGTTTCTCCTCGCGGCGTGCACGCGCCCCGAAACGCCCGCTCCCGACGCACCGCCGGAAGTCGCGTACCTCAGTTCGCCGGAGATGCAATCGCTCGACCTGCCCTTCTCGGAAGCCGTGCGGGTGGGCGACCTGCTCTTCCTCTCCGGGCAGGTCGGCAACGAGCCCGGCGTGATGGCCGTCGTGCCCGGCGGCATCGGCCCCGAGACCCGGCAGACGCTCGAGAACATCAGGGGCACGCTCGAACGCTTCGGGTCGAGCCTGGACCGGGTGGTGAAATGCACCATCTTCCTGGCCGACATCGACGAGTGGCCGGCGATGAACGAGGTGTATCGTACGTTTTTCCCCGAGCATCCGCCTGCGCGAAGCGCGGTGGCCGGGAGCGGGCTGGCGCTCGGCGCGCGCGTCGAGATCGAATGCATCGCCACGGTGGAGGGAAGGTGACGCCAGGACGCGGCGACGTGAAAATGACCTTTTCGCCGGTGGGATGACGGTGATCGGCGTCGGCGGGGGGTTGCTCGAACGCCCCATCGAGAAAGCGTACGTGATGCTCGGCCCCGCCGAACGCATCGACGTGTGGGCCGACTTCAGTGACGACCCCGTGGGGACCGAACTCGAGATGCTCGGCCTGCCGTTTCTCACCGGTCCCGCCACCACGTTCTCGAACCGGTTGTGGGTGGCCAACTTCGAAGAGTTTCTGGAGCTGGTCGAGCGCACGGAAGGCGGTGAAGAACTCCCGGAATGGAACGGCTTCCCGCTTTTCAAGCTCGGCGTCGCCCGCGAGGAGCGCGTGGACCTGCCGTTGCCCGAACGCCTCTGCACGATCCCCCGCATCCCGGCGTCCGAGGCCGTCAACCACGATGCGCCGAAGACCTTCCGCTTCGCCGTGGATGAGACCGAGAACGGCCTCGTTTTCGGCATCAACGGCCGGGCGTTCGAGATGACCGCAACGGCCCCGGACGAGATCGTACGGCTGGGCACGACGGAGATCTGGGAGCTCACTTCGCCCGGTTTCCACACGGCCCACATCCACGGCCTTCAGTTTCAGATCCTCGAACGCGCGCTCCTCGGAGACGTGGACGAAGCGACGCTCCGAGACTGGGAGACCGTGAAAGACGGCTTCATCGACGAGAGCCGGCACGACACCGTCGCGATGTTTCCCGGCACGCGCACGCGGGTGATCATGCGCTTCGAGGATCACACGGGGCTCTACCTCTATCACTGCCACAACCTGCATCACGAGGACGCCGGGATGATGCGCAACTATCGGGTGATCGCCTGATTCATTTCGTTATCCCCAGCGAAAAAGCCCGCCCGAAAACGCCGAAAAGGCATCTCCAGGCGGGCTTTTGGTCGGGACGGCGGGATTCGAACCCACGACCCCTTGCACCCCATGCAAGTGCGCTACCGGACTGCGCCACGTCCCGTCATCTCCGGAAAGCAACGAAAAACTCAGAGGCTTTCCAAGAGCTTCTCTAAAAATACGCGCAGTTCCAAAAGTTCCCGGCGGAGGTCCGGACCGGCGGGTTTCGTCCCGGTTTTTTTGGCGCGTTCGGCTTCGAGAACCCGGCGCGCGCCGGCGATGGTGTACTGCTCCTCTCGCAGGAGCGATTGGATGCGCCGGACGACGGCGAGGTCCTCTTCCGTATAGATGCGTTTGCCCGCCCGGCTTTTGCGGGGACTGAGCGCCTCGAACTCGGTCTCCCAGTAGCGGAGCACATGCGGCTTCTCGCCGATGAGGTCGGCCACCTCGCGGATGGAATAGTACAGTCGGGGGATGCTCTCGTCCGCCATCGTCGCGTCAGCCGGTCGGGTCGTGAGGGAAAGGGGCCGGGCGCGGGACGATGCCGCGCGCCTCGCGGGAATCCGCGTGAAATCGGAGGGAAGGTACAAAACACGGGCGGCGAAAGTACAGACCTTGCCTCTATATTGCGGGCACTTTTCCTCCACCGCCGATGACCCAACCGCACGCCCGAGACTGGAAAGCCGACGCCGCCCTCGTTTTCGTGGTGCTGGTGTGGGGCTTCAATTTCCCCATCATCAAGGCGATCCTCGAAGTGATGCCGCCGCATGCGATGAACTTTTTCCGGCTGCTTTGCTCGGCGCTTCTGCTCGGCGGCTTCTACGCGGCGCGCCAGCGGAAACGGGGACGGCCCTTCTTCGCGCCGCTCCGGGCCT
>JALSSK010000389.1 GCA_026984335.1 Rhodothermales bacterium | reverse complement strand
GTTGGAAACTGGTATCTGTACAACGGCGAGCCGGAGCGGGCGAAGGCGATCTTCGAGCGCGTGATCGAGACGAACTACTGGCCCGCCTTCGGCTACATCGCCGCCGAGGCCGACCTCAAGCGCATGGCCGAGGCGAAGCCCTGACGTCCCCCTATTGCAAAGGATGCCTATCCGAGATGGCCCGCCTCACAAAAACCTTCTCCTCCTCGCCCTCCTGACCGCCCTCGTCCTCCCGGCGCAAGAACCGGGAACGCGCTCCGAAGGACGCCTCAGGCATAGATGCCGCGGATGCGGAGGGCGCTGGCGACCTTGTCGATGGCGAGCACGTACGCCCCGATGCGCAGCGTGACGTCGTACTGCGCGGCGGCGTCGTACACGTTGTCGAAGGCGGCGCGCATCATGCGGTCGAGCCGTCGGTTCACGCGGTCGAGGCTCCAGTAGTAGCCCTGGCGGTTCTGGACCCATTCGAAGTACGAGACCGTCACGCCGCCCGCGTTGGCGAGGATGTCCGGGATGACGAGCGAACCGTTCTCCCTGAGGATGGCGTCGGCGGCGGGCGTCGTCGGGCCGTTGGCGCCCTCGGCGACGATCTTCGCCTTGATGTCCGGCGCGTTGCTCTGGGTGATCTGATCCTCCTTCGCCGCCGGCACGAGCACGTCCACGTCGAGCGTGAGGAGTTCGTCGTTCGAGATCGGGTCGGCGTTCGGATAGCCTTCGAGCAGGCGGTTGTTTTGCGCCGCGTAGTCCATCATCGCCTGAAGGTCGAGGCCGTTCGCGTTATAATAGCCGCCCGTCACGTCGCTCACGGCGACGATCCTGCAGCCCTGCTCGGCCAGCAGCTGCGCGCCGATGGACCCGACGTTGCCGAAGCCCTGCACGGCCACGGTGCACTCGGACGGGCGCAGGCCCAGGCGTTCCATCGCCGAGAGCGTGACGGTCATCACGCCGCGCCCGGTGGCTTCGCGGCGGCCCGGCGAGCCGCCGAGGATGAGCGGCTTGCCCGTGACGACGGCGTTGGCGGTGCGGCGCGCGTGCATCGAATACGTGTCGAGGATCCACGCCATGATCTGATCGTTCGTGTTCATGTCCGGCGCGGGGATGTCGCGGTCCGGGCCGAAGACGTCGAGCAGGTTGGCCGTATAGCGGCGCGTGAGGCGTTCGAGTTCTCCGGGGCTCATCTCGCGGGGGTTGCAGATGACGCCCCCCTTGGCGCCGCCGAAGGGCACCCCGATGACGGCGCACTTCCACGTCATCCACGCCGCGAGGGCCTTCACCTCGTCCACCGTCACGTCCGGCGCATACCGGATGCCGCCCTTCGAGGGACCGAGGATCTCGTTGTGGATCACGCGGATGCCCTCGAAGACCTTCATCCGGCCGTCGTCGAGCGTCACGGGGATGGCCGTGATGTGGATGCGCGAAGGCGTGGTGAGGTACTCGTAAAAGCCGGGGTCGAGCTCGAGAATCTGCGCGGCGACGTCAAAGCGCTTGACCATCGCCTCGAAGGGGTTCTCGTGATCGCGGATGGGCGCAGGCTCTTTGTAGACGGCCCGCTCATACACGTTGCGGTTGAATGGCATGGGATCTTACCGTGGGCTAAAAAAAGAGGATGGCCGGAAGGGCTTCCGAAGGGCCATCCATAGAGGATATCGCGGCTGGGAGAGGAGACTAAAAAATCAGGGGTGCGGAATAGCGTGCAAAGGTACGGACGAGACCCGAAGTTCGTATGCGAAGACCGTTCGAATCTTCGAAAGAGAACGCAAGAAGAGAGGATGAAAGAACGCCGACGTAAAGAGATCGTTTCGCTGTCGCGGCGGAAGGGGCGGGAGCGCCTCGGGCAGATGCTCCTCGAAGGGGTGCGCTCGGTGGAGGCGGCGGTGCAGGCGGGCGCGCCGCTCGTCGAGGTCATCGTCACGGAGGCGGCGCAGTCCGAGGCGCGCGTGCGGGCGCTTCTGGCGAAGACGGAAGCGCCGGTGCACGTCGTCTCCGCGCGCGAGG
>JALSSK010000388.1 GCA_026984335.1 Rhodothermales bacterium | reverse complement strand
CTTGTACGTAAACACGTCCTGCCGGTACGCCTCGGCGAGCGCGTCCCAGTTTTCGAGGATGCTCTTCGAGCGGGCGTCGAGCTTGTTCCACCAGTGCCGGGCCATCGCCTCGAGGCGGTCGAGGAGCGCGTCGCGGTCCTCCGGGGCCCAGGCTTCGACCTGCCTTCGCGCGCCGACGGCCTCGCCCCACTTCCGGGCAAAGGCGACCTGCGCCTCGGCGTGCGCCCGGTACGTCCGGCACCTCTCGGCAATCTCTCCGAGGTAGCGCTGTTGCCGGGGCGGGATGACGGCGAGCTCGGACGGATCGACCTCCGGAAGCGCTTCCTCCCGGTACACGCGAGACACGCGCCCGAAATCGAACGTCTCATTGAGATGATCGAGGAGGGCGAGGTACAGACGGGTCACGCCGGGATCGTCGAAATGGGAGGCCATCGTCGGGAAAACGGGCATCTCCTCGGGGGATCGGTCGAAGAGTCCCCGGTTGCGCTGCACCTGTTTGCGCACGTCGCGGAGCGCGTCCTCACTGCCCCTTTTCTCGAACTTGTTGAGCGCCACGAAGTCGGCCACGTCGAGCATGCCGATCTTTTCGAGCTGGGTGGGCGCGCCGAAATCCTGCGTCATCACGTAGAGAGAGACGTCGGTCAGATCGGCGACCTCGGTGTCGCTCTGACCGATGCCGGCCGTCTCGACGAGGATCAGGTCGAAGCCGGCGGCGCGGCACACGTCGATGCTTTCGCGGAGGGCTCTGGAGGTAGCCCGGTTGGCCCGACGGGTGGCAAAGCTGCGCATGTAGACCCGGTCGGCGTGCGGCCCGTAGATGGCGTTCATGCGGATGCGATCGCCCAGAAGCGCCCCGCCGGTGCGGCGTTTCGTCGGATCGACGGAGAGAAGGGCAATGTGGAGATCCTCGAAGTCATTGAGGAAGCGCCGGACGAGTTCGTCGGTGAGGGTGGACTTGCCCGCGCCGCCCGTCCCGGTGACGCCGAGCGTGGGGGCGTGGGGGATCTCCGGCACGAGGTTCCGGATCCAGGCTTCGATCTCCACCGGCGCGCTTCCGCCGTCCCCCGCCGCCACGAGCGCGCCGGTGGACTCCCGGTGCTCGATGGCCGTGAGCACCCGCGCCAGGGCCCTCGGATCGCGTCGCCGCACGGCTTCCCGCTCGCCGTTGAGTTGCCGGACCGTCGGGAAGTCGCACTGTTCGAGCATGTAATTGATCATCCCCTGAAGCCCCATCCGAAGGCCGTCGTCGGGCGAGAACACTTTGCAGATGCCGTACGCTTCGAGCTCGGCGATCTCTTCCGGCACGATCACCCCGCCGCCGCCGCCAAAAATCCTGATGTGCCCGGCCCCGCGCTCCCGGAGGAGATCATACATATATTTGAAAAACTCCATGTGCCCGCCCTGATACGACGAGACGGCGACGCCCTGCACGTCCTCTTCGATGGCGGTATCGACGATCTCCCGCACCGAGCGGTTGTGGCCCAGATGGATCACCTCCGCCCCGCTCGCCTGCAGGATGCGGCGCATGATGTTGATCGCCGCGTCGTGCCCGTCGAAGAGGCTTGCGGCGGTGACGAAACGGATGGTGTGCCTGGGTTTATAGATCGTTGCTTCCATGGGGCCGCGACGCTTCGTTCGAAAAGGTGAATCCGACGGAATGGCTATTCGGTCGCATTGAGGTAGGAGACGTACTGCACCGCCGGCTCTTGCTCCAGGGCTTCGACGGCGGCTCCCTCTGCCCCCGGCTCGACGGCGATGACGAGTTCGTTCGGCGTCTTCGAGATCATGTGGATCCGGAGGTGCGGGACCCGTTCCGCCGTCATGCGCGCCCGGGCTTCCGTCGCCGTTTCGGAGAAGGTAAGGGTCACCTGATACCGATCCAAGCCTTCGGTGTGAAGCAACCGTTGCGCCGAGAGGGTGGAATCCTTCCGCGCCGCCTGCCGAAGACCGACTTCCATGTCCGCCACCTCCACGTCCACGACGAGCGGAGCCGTCTCGAGCCGGGCG
>JALSSK010000387.1 GCA_026984335.1 Rhodothermales bacterium | reverse complement strand
CGGAGGGGCAGGCGTGGGCCGCCGCGCGCGCCGCCGAACTGATGGCCGAGCTGGCCGGCGGCGAGATCGTGCCCGGCATGGTGGACGCGCACCCGCGCCCGGTCCCGCGTCGGACGGTCGCGCTTCGCCCGGCTCGCCTCCCGCGCATCCTCGGCGTCGACGTGCCGAAAGCGGAGGTCATCCGGCTCCTGACGGCCATCGGCTTCGAGGTCGAGGACCGGTCCGAACCGTGGACGCCGTCGAACCTCGCCGAGATCGCCCGCACCTTCGGCCTCGAGCTGCCCGAGCACCGCATCGAGGACGTGATGGAGGCGCTCGGCGTGATCAAGGACGAGACGGACCTCGGCGTGCTCGCCTGCACCGTGCCCTCGTTCCGCCCCGACGTTACGCGGGAGATCGACGTCATCGAGGAGGTGGGCCGGCTCTTCGGCTTCGAAAAGATCCCGGAGCCGACGCATTCGCGGCTGCCCAATTTCACGCCGCACGAGGAGCCGGTGCACACGCTCCGCCGCCGCACCCTGGCCCTGATCGGCAGCCACGGCTTCCGGGAGATCTATACGAACAGCATGCTCCGAAGAGAGACCGCCGAGCGATTCCTCGCGCCGGAGCTCTTCGGATGGACGGACGTCGAGGGCATCGTCGAGACGATGAACCCGATCTCGCAGGAGATGGCCGCGCTCCGCCCGAGCCTGCTCCCGGGCATGCTTCAGGTGATGGCCCACAACCGGAACCACGGACAGCGCGTGCTCCGCTTCATGGAGTTCGGCCACGTCTACTTCCGCGCGGCGCGCGGCACGTACGTCCCCGGCTATCGCGAGCACGAGTCGTTCCTCATGGGCATGAGCGGGCCGCGCGGGGCCGCCGCCTGGGATGCGGCTCCGCCTCCGGCGGATTTCTTCGACCTCAAGGGCGAGGTGGAGGCCCTCCTTGACGCGCTTCGCATCCCCGACGCGACGATGACGCCCGCGCCCACTGCGACGCCGCTCACGGCGTATCACGTCGAGGTGCACGGCGGCGGCGAGCGCCTCGGCGTCGTCGCCCGGCTCTCCGACGAGTTGGCGGAAGCGTACGACCTCAAGGAGCCCGTCTTCTTCGCCGAACTCAACTGGCGCTCGCTCGTGCGGCTGGCCGCCCCGCACCTCCGTGTGCGATACGCCGAGGTGAGCCGCTTTCCCGTCGTCGAGCGCGACCTCGCCGTCCTCGTGGAGCGTGACCGGCCCGTGGGCCCGATGCTCGACGCCATCCGCGCGGCGGGCGGGCGGCTCCTTCGGGAAGCAACCGTCTTCGACCTCTACGAAGGCGAGCGCATCGGTCCGGGGCGGAAGAGCGTCGCCTTCGCGCTCCGGTTCGGCGCGGATCGCACGCTCACCGACGCTCAGGTGGACCGGCGCATCGCCGCCATCGTCGAGCGGTTGAGAAAAGAACACGGGGCCGAACTCCGGCAATAGCAGTATATTGGGCGTGGACCCGCAACCACCGAACCCGAACGACCCATGAACGACCGTCCGCACCGTGAGGCCCCGCAGGACCGCCCGCTTCGTCGGGACACCGCCGACGCGCCGCCCGAGGAACCCGAGCAGAAGCGAAGGAAGCACGTGCCCCTGAAGAGCGCCAAGTCGCTCGAACGCCTGCGCGCGCGGGTGGAAGAGGCGGCGCGGGAACTGGAGCGCCTGCGGGAAGAAAACCAGCGATTGACCCGGCGCATCGAGGCGCTCGAAGGGCGCCCGGCGGGCCGTCCTATCGGGCATGAAGAGGACCCGGAGGCGCTCGCCCGCAAGATCAAAGGGTTCATCCGCACCATCGACCGGTACCTCGAAACCGAAGAGGACGAGCACTGACCCCCGGGCCGGTCGCTCCCCCCCCGGGCCGGTCGCTCCCCCCCCGGGCCGGTCGCTCCCCCCCGGGCCGGTCGCTCCTTTGTGCATCCCTTTCCCGAACGGACCATGGAAAAGTCGATCCGCATACGCCTGCTGGAGCGTGAGTACGCCTTGCGCGTCGCGCCGGAACACGAGGAACACACCCG
>JALSSK010000386.1 GCA_026984335.1 Rhodothermales bacterium | reverse complement strand
AAATATATCTTATATCAAGTTGAAAAACCCCGATGAGCTATTCCCTTGCATTTTCCCAGGCTGTGATGACCGTGCTGTTCGTTGCGGACAAAATCGAGCAGGGCATCTTTGACTTCGTCCCGACGCAGACGCTGGCCGGAGCGCTCAACATTTCCGGGCCGTCGGCCGTCAAGATTCTGCGCAGCCTCAGCAGGGCGGGCATCATCGAAACAAAGGAAGGCCGACACGGAGGCGTCCGGATGGCGCGCCGCCCCGCCGAGGTCACCGTACTCGACGTTTTCAACGCCATCGAACAGGGACGCCCGATGTTCAAAACCTCCTTCAACATGAACGTATCGGGTTCGAAGCCCACGCGTGCGCAAGAGGTGCTGTCCGGCCTTTTGTCCGAAGCCGAACAGGCCATGAAAGGCCGGTTGTCCGAAACCACCGTTGCGGACCTGATCCGGGCCATCAATGCCCTATAAGCTTTTTTTAATTTAAAATATATATTATCAATGTTTATTTTATTCAATTTAAACATTTAGAACCAACCCACAACCTCTTACCGAACGGAACCATGAGACCACTCCTATCCCTGTTCATCTTCTGGATGACCTTCACACTTGCCGTTCCGGCGCACGACGCGCACGGTCAATCGCAACCGATCCTTTCCGTGGAAACGGACCCTTCGACGTTTGTTTTCGGGGGATATGCCTTTCACCTGCGGGTCGCGCCTGCAGCCTCGTCGCACTGGGTCTTCGGCCTCGGCGCATACGCGATGAACTTCCCGGCCCTCTTCGTCGACGTGAATCCGAAAAATCGCAGTGAGGGTTGGAAAGTGCGGCTGCAACGGGGGTGGGGGTTCTTTACCGAATACTACTTCGATCCGAAGCGGCGCGGGTGGTACGTGGGAGCACAATTGGCGGCCCAGCGGTTTCACGTGCGCAAGGAGGCTGCGCCGGGCGAAAAGGGGCGGTTCACCAATGTGCTCATCATGGGACAGGCAGGTTACCGCTGGTATCCGTTTGCCTCACGCACCCTCTACGTACAACCCTGGGCCGGTCTCGGCTACACCTCGCCGGTGAGCGGTGACCAACGGGCCGGCGGCGAGCGGTACGACGTCGCTCCGCTCATCCCTTTCCTCACCGTGCATCTCGGCTATGAATTTTAGCCCGAATACGTCCCCTTCCGAAGCTCCCTCTTCGAATCAAGAACGACATGACCTTTTTCGCACGATTCTATCGGGGCGTACAGAACACGGCATGGTATCTCCAATTTCTGGAAACGGCCTTGCCGGCGCTGGCGCCCTTGCCGTCCGGAGCCCGCGTGCTGGATCTCGGCACCGGACCGGGCAAGTTGCTCGAACGCATCCGCCACCGGTATGCCTTCGACTTGACGGGAGTGGATACCGACCCGGCCATGATTGCGCAGGCGCGTCGGAATGAAGCCCTGCGGGACCTCTCGTTGCGCGTCATCCATGCAGGACGGCCGCTCCCCTTTCCATCCGAACATTTCCACGCGGTATGCGCCACGTCCGTGCTCTTCCTGCTCGACGATCCGCTCCCGCTCCTGAACGAGATCAACCGCATCCTCAGACCTGGAGGACGGCTGGCGACGCTCACGCCCGACCCGACCTCCCGGCACGTCCGCCTCACGCTGGACGGACGATATTACCTCTGGAGACGCGCCACGCGAAAGCGCGCCCGACGCTGGCAAGAGGAGCGGGTGCTGGAGCAAGCGGCCCGGCAATTCGGGATGTCGTATCACCAACGGCGTTTTCCGGAACGGTACGCCCTTCTGGAATGTCTTTTCAAACCCTCATGAACCCTCCGGGCGTCATCCGGATCTCTCTATCCATGATGCCAGTCCGCCTCGTCGTCGGCGGCGCCGGGGGAGAGGCCGAGCACGTCGCCGTCGGTGGTGACGCCGAGCCCGAGCACGGTGCGGTTGGCATACGCGAAATAGCTCACCACCTGGTTCACCTCCAGGATCTCCCCGTCGGTCAACCCCACTCCCCGGAGCGACTCGATCACCGGCGCATCCATGTCGGCGGGATGGCGGGTAAGGCGCTCCGCATACCGGAGCACGATGCGCTCGCGCACGCCGAACGCGCCCTCGAAAACGTTCCGTTCGAGAGCCTCCCGCATCGCGAACGCGCGCGCGTCGTCGTCGAGCAGACGGCGCAGCCCGGCGAAGTGGTGCTCGACGCAATAGTCGCATCCGTTGAGCAGGCTCACGTACACGCCGAGCGTTTCGAGAAGCCACTTCGGCATCCGGTTGCCGGCGTGGTGAAGGACGTTTTTGTACAGCGCCATGTGCCCCGCCATCGTATGCGGGCGCAGGCTGTGCACGCGCATGATGTTGTCGATGGCGCCGCCCGGCCCTTTGATGCGGTCATAGAGGGCGCGGAGTTTGCCCGTGGCGGCTTCATACGGAATGGTTTCGATCCAGCTCATGATTTTCGATTGTTCACGGTTTGGGAAGATCGTCGGGAGCGCCGCATGGCGGGCGGCATGAGAAAAGCCTGACGGGTAATATAGCCCCGGTCCATCGGATGGATGCAATGGCCATAGGCAATAAAGGGCGTGAAACCGCAAGCTCGAGATTTCGCCCCCATCCATCGCCACCGTTCGCCTTCGCCATTCGCTTCGAAAACAGGTCGTCTCCGACCCCGATCGGAGGGCCATTGACGAGCATCGTGCCGGACTACCGGCATGGCTCCGGATCTGCCGTCATCCCTGTCATGCTCTCCCGTCCGGGCACGCTCTTTGATCAGGAACGGGATGGAAGTATTTGTCGCATAAACCCTGTCAAAAAGACAAGTTAGGAGGTGAGGGTTATGTCAGAAACAGGACTTGAGGTCTTCGACGCGACCATCCAGAAAACCAACAGGTGGCTCAAGGAAATCCAGGAAGTGTTGCATCTGGGCAGCCGCCGCGAGGCGTATCACGCGCTGCGCTCCGTCCTGCATCAACTGCGGGACCGCATGACCGTGGAGGAAATCGCACAGTTCTCGGCGCAGCTTCCGCTTTTGGTGCGAGGCATCTTCTTTGAAGGATGGGATCCGACGGGCAAGCCTGAGCGCATCCGTCACATCGAAGCGTTTCTGGAACCCATCGAGAAAGAGTTCCATCAACTGGGTCTGACGGTGAGTCCGCGCCAGGTGGCGCAGGGTGTCTTCAGGGTGCTGAACCACCACGTCAGCGCGGGCGAGATCGAAGACGTGCGCGCCCTGCTGCCGCAGGAGCTCCGCTCGCTCTGGCCGGAACCTACGGCAGCGGAGGCCTGACGAACGGGCGCAGCTCCCGGACGGCCGCCGGCGATGATCCCGGCGGCCGTTATTTTTGGAGGCACGGATCCGAAAGGACACCCCCCATACGCCGGCATGCTCGCGGCAAGCGCGAAGCTCCTTCCGAGCTCGTAGGGGGTCGTGCGTAAAAAGGCCGCCCCTACGCGCTGCGAACCGGGCAAACCGCAAGCAATCAACGGAGCTTTCACCTCACTCCGGCATCGTAAGCAGGGCGGCGTAAAGGTCGATGCCGTAGAAGAGGTTGGCCAGGCGGAGGTTCTCGTCGGGGGCGTGCTGGTTGTCGTCGTGGTTGGCGATGGGGACGATGACGAAGGGCTTGCCGAGCACGTCGGAGAAGAGGTAGAGGGGCAGCGATCCTCCGAGCGCGGGCACGAGGATCGGCGGCTCGGCGGCGGCCGTCACCGCCTCGACGAGGCGTTCGGTGATGGGCTGATCCATGGGTGTGCGCGCGGCCGGGTAGCCGCTCTCGCTCCGGTCCACGCGGACGATCTTCGGATACCGCAGGCGTGTGTCGAGGTCCGGCGCTTCGTAGACGATGTGATAGCCCTGTCGGCGGATGTGCGCCTCCACGAGGTCGAGCATGTGTTCGGGGTCGTTGCCTTTGACGAGCCGGATGCCGAGCGTGGCCGTGGCCGTAGCGGGGATGACGTTCCGCGCCAGCGCGCCCGTGTTGCCGCTCGAAAGGCCCCGGATGGTGAGCGAAGGGAGCATCAGCCGCTCGGCCAGCGGGGCGTTGTGCGCCTCCGTCTCGGCCAGCCCGAGTTCGCGGCGGAGTTGATCGTCGTAGGCGGGAAGGGCCGCGAGGGCCTGCTTCTCGGCCTCGCTCAGCGGCGCGACGGTGTCGTAGAAGCCGTCGATGAGCACGTCGCCGTCCTCGGCTTTCATGCTCGCGAGGAGGTGCGCCAGACGGGCGCCGGGTACGGGCGCCCAGTTGCCGTAGTGGCCGCTGTGGAGCGAGCGCGTGGCCCCGTAGACCGTGATCTCCATCCCCGTGACGCCGCGCACGCCGAAGACGAGCTGCGGGCGGCGGCTCTGATGCACCGGCCCGTCGCAGAAGAGCCATACGTCCACGTCGGCATAGCGGTCGCCGAAGCGGGAGAGGTATTCGCCGAGGTGCGGGGAGCCCATCTCCTCCTCGCCTTCGAAGAGGAGTTTGACGTTCGAGGTGAGGGTGAGGCCGGCGGCTTCGAGCGCGTCGAGCGCGGGGAGGAGCGCGCCGAGAGGCGCCTTGTCGTCGCCGGCGCTGCGGGCATAGAGGTACCACCCGGGGTCGACGGCCTCGCCGGGCGCGGGCATCGGGCGGGGCGCGCCGCCCTGCTCCATGCTCGCCGTATAGAGCGTCGGCGTCCACGGAGCGTGCGTCCACCGCGTCGGGTCGGCGGGCTGTCCGTCGTAGTGCACATAGATGCCGATGGTGCGCGCGGCGCCCGGCGCGCGGCGCTCGCCGTAGACGATGGGCGGCGCGCCCGGCATCGGCAGAAGCTCCGTCTCGAAGCCGCGCGCGGCGAAGGCGTCGCGGATGAAACGCGCGTTCCGGCGGATGTTCACCGAGTCCGACCCCACATTGGGCATCGAAAGCAGCTCGACGTAGTCGGCGAGGATCTCGGCGGCGTGCGCCGAGCGATAGGCGCGGGCGGCCTCCACCCCCGCCTGTTGCGCGCGCGAGAGAACCGGAACCGCCAGTAAGGCCAATAAGCAAAAGAGCCGTTTCATGGAAAGGGGAGCGTCTGAAACATTCGAAAAGTTCGGCGCTCAAAGTAGGCATCGGCGTCCTCCGGCACAACCGATTTTCCACCTCCTCTTCATTGAGGACTATCGTATCTTTAATTCTGAGCACCCTCTCCCGCCGCAAAGCGCGTCATGGCCCACCCGACCGTTCGAACCTCTTCCGCATACGATGCGCTTCCGAGAGCGCATCGCGTGGCGGCGTGGTGTCTGACGGCGCTGATGCTGCTGCCGTACAATCCGCTGCCGCTCCTGTGGGCCGGTTCCGGCTGTCCGCATGAGGCGGGCATCTCGCATGAGGCGGGCGCGCATCGTCATGGCGCGTACTGTTTGCGATCGTGCAAAAAGTGTCGGCATCATGCGGCCGCGCCGGCGCTCACCCTGACGCCTCCCGACGACGGCATCCCCACGACGGTCACCGGCGCGGCCTGCCGGCGGGGCGCTCACGACGGTCCCCAACTCTGTGGGTGCGGCCCGAAGGACGACCCTCAACCGCTCGTCGTGCCGACGGTGGACAAGTTCGTCGCCGCCGGGCATGAGGCCTCCGGCATCGCCTCCGAAAGGCCGCGTCGTTTCGTCCCGCTTCGCGCGACCCCGCCGGAGTTGCTCCCCCGCGACATTTTCCATCCCCCCCGGCTCCTCTCCTGACCGCGTCCCCCCCACGATACGGCGGCGACGCACCGCATCTCTTCCTCTTTCTTCTTCGAACGGACCGCCCCATGCGATGGGGAGCGGGTGTCCGGGCTTTCCCGAGGTTCTCCTCATGCCCGGTCGCTTTCGGCGTTGCGGTTCCGTTGTCACTCAAACCGAGGGACTCATCATGGATACGAAAGTTACTTTCACAACACGTCTGTTCACCCTGTCCTTCCTTCTCATGCTTGCCGTCGTCATGGCCGCTCCGGCGGCGTGGGCGCAGCGGCCCGGCGGGATTGCGGGCACGGTGGTCGATGACAACGGAGAGCCCGTCATCGGCGCGGGCGTCGTCATTGCCGGGACGCTCCGGGGGACGGCCACCGACGCCGGGGGGCGCTTCGAGATCGGCCCGCTCCGGCCCGGCGCGTACACGCTCGAAGCGCGGGCGCTCGGCTATCGCCCCGCCACGCAGACCGTGACGGTCGTCGCCGGGCAGACGGCCTCGGTCACGCTCCGGCTCCACACCCGGCCCCTCTTGCTCGAAGGCATCGTGGTGTCGGCGCTCCGGCCCGACCTCGAGCCCGTCGCCGAGATGGACGCCCGGCGCGTCCGCGAGACGCATGCGTCCGATGCGGGCGAGTTGATGCGGCTCCTCCCCGGCGTCAATGCCGCCCGGCGCGGGCCCATCGGCCTCGATCCGAACATCCGGGGGCTGTCCGAAACCGAGGTGGGCGCGTACATCGACGGCGTGCGGTTCTTCCCCGCCGGTCCGCTCCGCATGGATTCGCAGATCAGCCACTTCGACCCGAGTTCGATCGCGCGGGTGGAGGTGGTGAAGGGGCCGTACGCGCTCACGTGGGGCGCGGGCAACATGAGCGCCATCCGGGTGGAGCGGCACGGCCTCAACCCGACGCCGGGCTTTCACGGGACGTTTCAGACCGGCTACAACGACAACGTGGACGCCATCGAGACGGCGACGACGCTCTCGGAGGCGCACGGGCCGCTCTCGGTGTGGCTGCACGGCGCGTTCCGCGAAGGCAACGACTACCGCGCGGGCAACGGCGCGAAGGTCCCGAGCGACTATCGCTCCGGCGAGGCGCGGGGACGCCTCGGCTACCGCCTCGCCCCCAACGCCCGCCTCACCGTCGCCGGCGGCTACAACCGGCAGGACGACATCGACTATCCCGGGCGCCTCCTCGACGCCACCTTCTTCGATACCGCCGACCTCTCGGCGAAGTATGAGATGACGCGCGCGACCGGCGCGCTCCGGTCGTTCGAGGCGCAGCTGAGTTGGAACCGGGTCAAGCACGCGATGAACAACGACCACAAGCCGACGGCGCAGCCGGGCGTCTTCCCCAACGGCAGCCCGCGCCCGCCGCTGTCCATCCGCGTCAGGGCCGAGACGAAGAACCTCGGCGGGCGGGCGGCGGCGCAGTTCGTCACGCCGAGCCACGTGACGATCACCGTCGGCGGCGACTTCTACCGCGCCAACCGCGACGCGCGCCGCCCCTTCGAGGCCATTCGCCCGGACGGCTCGCGCTTCGTGCCGCCGTTTTACCAGAGCGACGAAGTATGGCCCGACGTGACGATCACCGACGGCGGCTTCTTCGTCAACGGCACGCAGACCGTGGGAGCCGTGGGCGTGGCCGCCACCGCCCGCCTCGACCTCGTCCATGCCGCCGCGGGGCGGGTGAGCGACGCCTACATGAGCACCGTCGGATCGGGGATTACGCGGGAGGACCTCACGCAGAACGAAGCCAACCTGAGCGGCGCGCTCACGCTGACGACGCATCCGGACGAGGCCTGGTCGGTATCCTTCGGCGTCGGCTCGGTCGTCCGCACCGCCGATGCGCTCGAACGCTACTCCGACCGCATCCCGGCGAGCAAGGCGCAGACGAGCGCCGAGTTCATCGGCAACCCGACGCTCCGCCCCGAGCGGAGCACGCAGGCCGACGTGTGGCTGGAGGGGGCGTATCCCCGGGTGAGCCTCAACCTGAACGCGTTCGCCCGCCGCATGGACGACTACATCACGCTGGAGCCGACGGACGTCCCGCCGCTGCTCCCGCTCAGCCCGCCCACGGTCTTTCGCTACGTCAACGGCGAGGCGACGTTCTTCGGACTCGAGGCGGCGGCGTCTTTCTCGCTCACCGAGCCGCTCACGCTGAACCTCGGAGGCAGCTATCTGTGGGGCAAAGACGAGACGCTCGACGAGCCGGCGCTCGGCGTCACGCCGCCCGCCGCCAACGCCGCCCTCCGGTATGACGCTCCGAGCGGTCGCTTCTTTGCCGAGGGAACGGCCCACTTCGTGACGAAACAGACGCGGGTGGCCCTCACGCGCGGCGAGCAGCCCACCGACGGCTACGTGACCGCCGACGTGCGGGTGGGCGTCTCGCTCGCGCGCAACGTGTCGGCGCTCTTCGGGGTCAACAACCTCTTCGACACGCTGTACGCCAACCACCTCAACGCCGCCAACCCGTTCACGGGCGCGCGCCTGCCGGAACCGGGACGCGTCCTCTTCGCCAACGTGCGCCTCGCTTTCTGAGCGCCGGTGTCCCCTCGAAGCCGACCTCCCTGCGTGCCCGGCCCGGAGGACCGCTCCCTTTTCGGCGGCGGCCTCCGGGCGGGGTGATGCTCGGCTCGCCTGACCCCGACCTTGCCCTGCAAGGGACCAACCGGAGGGGAGATGCTCCGTGCACTCACGCTTCGCCCGAAAGCCCGAGGCGTTCGCGAAGCAGGGCCCTGAGCGCGGGAAGGGACGCGTGTTCGAGCACGTTGAGCGCCCGGATGCCCGAGAGCTTCTCGATGAGCGCGACGCCCGCCGCCGTGTTCGTGGCAATGCCCGTGACGAAGTCCGGCGAATGCCCGAAGGCCGAGATGATGCCCACGACGGCGTACGGGTCGGACGTGCACAGCACCGTGAGGCGGACGCTCTCGCCGAGGGCTTCGACGGCGACGTCGCCGTTGTACGGTTCGAGCGGGGAGGCGCCGGCTTCGATGACGGCCACGTCCGCCGCGGCGCGGGCCATGCGCGTGAGCAATTGCCGGAGGTCCCGGCGAAAGGCTTCGGGCGGGCCGATGGTCGAAGGCTGCCCCACGTCCACGAAGTCGAAGATGGCGTCCGCCCCGGCGTCGTACATCGAGAGCACGTCGCGGTAGCGGCCCGCCCCGGTGAGCTTCGCCCCGACGACGCGCAGCCCCATGTTCTTCAATATGCGGATGATGATGCGCGCCGCCGTCGTCTTTCCCGCCGACATGGAGGAGCCGATGAGGAGGATCGTGGGCGTCCGGAAGGGGGCCTCGGGCAGGCGCTCCACGTAGTCTTGCATCCGCCGCTTCTTGCCCTCGACGAGCACGTGCCCGCGATACCGGAGGCGCACGAGCGGCTGGAGGAAGATCGCCCGCGAGAGCCCTTTGCCGAAGAGGCCCGCGCCCGTGAGGAGGTGCATGAGACCGTCGGGGCCGATGGACGCCCACGAGCCGGTGGTTTCGAGCGTGGCGAAGCGCTCGCCGAACGCGCCGACGACCACGTCGCCCTCGACCACGTCCGCCATGCGTCCGTTCTGTAGCTCGACGCGGTACGGATTGCTCAGCCGGTCGAGGACCTCGCCCGCCACATAATCGCCCCGCGCCCACTGTTCGCGCGGCAGCGCCCGGATCTCGAAGGGGCGTTCGGCGAGATCCGAGATGCGGGTCAGCGACGTCAGAAAGGGCCTTTTCTTCATGAGACGATCTCCTTCTTCATGAGACGATCTCCTTCTTCATGAGACGATCTCCTTCTTCATGAGACGATCTCCTTCTTCATGAGACGATCTCCTTCTTCATGAGACGATCTCCTTCTTCA
>JALSSK010000385.1 GCA_026984335.1 Rhodothermales bacterium | reverse complement strand
CGCGGGATGCACGGCGCCGCCGCGCCGACCGTCGCAGAGCAGCGGATCATGCTGGCTTATCTGCAGGCGAACGCGCTCCAACCGCTCGCCGAACTGCCCCCCGAGGCGGCAGAAGCCCCCGGGGCGTCGGCCTTCAGTGAGACCTGCGCCCGGTGTCACGCGCTCCCGAGCCCCGATCAGCATACCGCCGCCGAATGGCCCGCCGTCGTCGACCGGATGCGGCGGCACATGGAGGAGATGGATGTCTCCGATCCCGGCGACGAAACCATCGGGAAGATCATCGACTTCCTTCAAAACAACGCGCGGTAACGGCCGGACGAAAGCCCGTCGGGAGGGCGTATCCGAAGGGCACGAAAATGGGCCTGTTCGGGATCAACGGGAGGTGTATCTTCGTTCATGCTCCGCTTTTTCGCACGATCCGGCGCGCCGGCGTCCGGGAATGCTTTTTTCGAAACTTCTTCCAAACGAGCACGATATGGCCGTAGTTTGCTACTGACAACCCTTTTTGTTGACCAGACTACGTGGCTTCCGGCAGTCTCTGACGGTTTCGCTTCTCTTCACCTGTGCTCGTATTGATGCGTCTGCTTTTCGTCCTCGCCACGGCGGGGTTGTGCCTTCTCGGCGGCGTGCTCGCCGGGTGCGACAGCGCGCCCGGACCGCCCTCGCCCGACCAGCGCCCGCCCGTCCTCTTCGACTTCGACTTCTCCCCCCGAAGCGTTGTCTTCGAACAACTCCCGCCCGACCAGGTCGCGGGCGATCTCGTGCGGGTGCCGCTCGAACTGAGCGTGGCCGCGCGCGACCTCGACGGCGACCTCGAGTCGGTGCGGTTCCTCGTGCAGCCGCCTTTCTCCGGCACGGAGACCGTGGCGGCGGGCGAGATGACGCCGGCGGGCGAGGGACGCTTCACGGCGACGGCCACCGTCGAGATCCCGAAGAGCGACGTGGGCGTGTATTCCGTCATCGTCTTCGCCGTGGACCGGGCCGGGCAGATGAGCAATCAGGCGCGCGGGACGTTCGCCTTCGAGGCCACGGGCGAGCCGCCCGTCATCGAGGAGGTGGAACTGCCCGAACGCGTGACGCGCCCCGCTCCGGGCGAAGATCCGGTGCTCATTCCCATCGTCGCCACCGTCTCCGATCCCGACGGGCTCGCCAACGTCGCGCGGGTGGAGATGGAGGTGGTCTCCGCCGGCATCGTCCTTCAACTCTGCGACGACGGCGGCGACGGCGCGTGCAACACCGGCTTCGGCTCGAGCGGCGACGAGACGGCGGGCGACGGACGCTTCACCCTCACCATCCAGCTCGACAGCTCGAACGCGCCCGGCGAGACGACCTTCGAGTTTCGCGCCATCGACCGCGCGGGCCTCGAAAGTGAAACGGTCACGCGGACGATCACCGTGGAATAAATGCCTCGATCTTTTCTCCCTTCGGCCCTGCTCCTTCTGACGCTCGCCGCGCCCCGCGCGCAGGCGCAGCTCTCCGATGCGCAGCGGGTGGCCGAGATGCTCCCGACCATCCTGAGCAACAGCGTCTCCAACCTCCATGCCGAGGGCGACACCCTGTGGGTAGGCCCTTTCCTGAATACGACCGACGACGACGGGCGGACGTGGCACGACGCGCCGACGGACTCGCTCTTCGGCACCCCGAACCGGGTCTTCTCCATCGACGTGGAGGGCGACGTCGTGTGGGTCGGTCTCGGTTTCAACGACAACTCCTCGGGCGACGCCGTGCAGTCGGCGGGCGGCTTCCTCGTCTCCACCGACGGCGGGCGCTCCTTCACGTACCGCTTCCCCCAGCTCGACGCTCCGACCGATACGCTCGAACAGTACGGCGTCTCGAGGCTCGGCGCGCTCGCGGTGATCGTTCCCCAGCAGAGCCCGCCTTTCGACATCGACTATGACCCGGTGCGCGACCAGGTGTGGGTGGCCGGGTGGGCCAGCGGCATCCGGCGCTCCGACGACGGCGGGCGCACCTGGCGCCGCGTCGTCCTCCCCCCCGACGATCTCGACGCCATCCGGCCCGACGTCGCCTACGACTTCGTCCTCGAACCCCAGCGCGGGGGGCGGGGCAACCTCAACCACATGGGCTTTGCGGTCCTCGTCGACGAGACGGGCACGGTGTGGGCCGGCACGCCGCGCGGCGTCAACCGCTCGACCGACGGCGGCGTGAGCTGGCAACGCTTCGGCGCCGAGGGCACGGCGAATTCGCTCACCGGAAGCTGGGTCGTCTCCATCGAAGAACAGCCGCTGGCGGGGCGCAACCCCGTGTGGATGGCTACCTGGAACGCGGGCGAGGTGGGCGAAAACCAGCAGTTCGGCGTCACGGTCACACGGGACGGGGGCGAGACGTTCGAACAAAAACTGGTGGGCGTGCGCGCCATCGACTTCGCCTTCCGGGGCGAGACGGTCTACGTGGCGGGGCGCGAGGACGGCCTCTTCCTCTCCGAGGACGGCGGCGAGACCTGGGTGAGCGTCATCGACTTCCGCGACCGCGCCGACCCCGACCGCGTGCTGCGCCCCGGCGTGGACGTGCTCTCCGTGGCCACGACGCCCGGCGCGCTCTGGGTGGGAACGGACGACGGCCTCCTCAAAAGCACCGACGGCGGGGGCACCTGGACGGTCTTCCGCGTCGAGGTCCCGCTCAACCCCGAGACCCCCACCGCCGCCGTGCCCCGCGTCGAGACGTTCGCCTATCCGAATCCCTTCTCGCCCGCCGCCGACGCTTTCGTACGCATCCGATACGAACTCCCCCGAGCCGCCGGCGTGGACGTCCGCATCTTCGATTTCGGGATGAACCTCGTCCGCGAACTTCACCGCGACGGGCAGGAAGCGGGCGTCCACGAAATCCGGTGGGACGGCGTGGACAAAGACGGCCTCCGCGTGGCGAACGGAGCGTATTTCTATACGCTAAAAGCCGGAGGGGAAACGTTTTCCGGGAAAATCCTCGTCGTCGAATAGCACACCGGGCCTCAGATGAGCGCCGTTACCCATAAAAGAACCTGTATGCGAAGGATCCGCATTTTGATCGTGCTCGGCGTGCTCGTATGGAGCGGGGCGGAGGCGCGTGCGCAGGCGGCGGGCGCTTTTGCCCGGCTCGGCTTCGGCGCGCGCGGCATCGCGATGGGCAACGCCCTCGCGGCCGACGGCTTCGGCGACGGAGGGCCGTATTACAACCCCGCCCTCGCGCCCTTCACGTCCCGGCAGAATCTCGAACTCTCCGCCGCGCTCATGCGCTTCGACCGCGAGCTTCAGTTCGTGCAATTCTCCGCGCCGCTTCGTCCCCGCGCCGGCATCGCCCTCGGGCTCATCCACGCCGGCGTCTCGAAGATCGACGGGCGCGACGGGAGCGGCTTTCACACCGAAGACCTTTCCGTCGACGAGTTTGCCCTCTTCCTCGCCTTCGGCCTCCGGCTGAGCGACCGCGTCACCGGCGGCATCGGGCTTCAACTCTTTCGCACCGATCTGCTCGACGGCCTCGACCCGGTCAACAGCGTCGGCATCGATCTCGGGCTGACGGTTCGGGTGAGCGATGACCTTCGCCTCGGCTTCGTCGCCGACGACCTGCTGGCCCGATACTCCTTCGATACGTCCGGCCTTTTCGGAGAGGGGGGGAAGACGACCTCGGACCGCTTCCCGACGCGGCTCCGCTTCGGCGCGGCCTATCGTCTCCTCGACGGACGGCTGACGCTCACGGGCGAATACGAGGCGCGGTTCACACGCCGAGACCGGCGCACGAGGCGCGTGGAACTGTTTGGCGACGTGCCGCGCGAGGTGGTGGACACCGAGACGCTGACCCTTCAGGAGAACCGGCTGCGCTTCGGCGGCGAGTATCGTCTGGTCGAGGCGTTCGTCGTGCGCGGCGGGGTGGATCAACTCGGCTCCGGCGAGGTTGACGGTCTCAAGCCGACGGCCGGCTTCATGGTCGAGCAGCCGCTCGGCAACCTGCGCGTGCGCGCCGAATATGCCTTCGCGCTCGAACCGTTTGCCGTCGGCACGATGCACCTGCTGTCGCTCCGTATTTTCCTCTGATCCACCGGCCCGCCCCCACATCCTCATGAGATACCTCGTCCCGTTCCTCGCGCTCGCGTTCGCGCTGCCGCTCCAGGCGCAGGAGAGCGGTCTCGCTTTTCTCCGCATCGGCACGAACGCCGCCGCCCTCGCAATGGGGGACGCGCAGGTGGCCCACAGCCGTGACGCCTTCTCGACGTACTGGAACCCGGCAGGCCTCGCCGCGGCGTCGTCGAACACGGTGGCGTTGGCGCATCATCTCTGGGTCGGCGACGTGCGGACGTACGCGCTGGCCTCGCGCTTCCGGGCCGGCGCTTCCGGCGGGTTCGGGCTCTTTGTGACGGCTACCGGCAGCGGCGACCTCGAAGCCCGCGACGGGCCGGGCGAGGCGACGGGGCTTTTCGACGCCCAGTTCCTCACCGCCGGAGCCTCGTACGGACGGACGCTCGGACCCCTCCGTGCGGGCGCGACGCTCAAGTTCCTCACCGAACGCATCTTCACCGACCAGGCCTCCGGCGTCGCCGTCGACTTCGGCCTCCAGCTCGATCTCATGCAGGACCTGCTTCAACTCGGCGCGGCGGTTCAGAACCTCGGCAAGATGAGCGAACTCAATGCGCAGGCGACCCGCCTGCCCCGGCTTCTCCGCGTCGGTGCGGCGTTCTTCCCCTTCCGCATCCTCACCTTCGACGACGACGCACCCGTGCTCAATACGTTCGTCACCGCCGAGGTCCTCCGCAGCCTCACCGACGAGACCACGCAGTACCACTTCGGGCTTTCCGCCGAGGTGATGGAACTCGTGACCGTGCGTGCCGGATACATCACGAACGACGCCCTGCGCGACGTCTCCTTCGGCGGCGGGCTCCGGTATGGCGGCTTCATCTTCGACTATGCGCTGTTGCCTTTCGCCGAGGGCTTCGGCGGCACGGGACACATCCTCACCCTGTCGTACGGCTGGTGAACGCTCCGGCGCGTCAGGGGCTCGGGCGGCGAGGTTTCGCTTTCCTCCCGCAGGCACTATCTTTCGCCCGAACGAAAGTCGCCCACCAACCCCGAAGACGCTCATGAAATCCCTGCTGCCTTTCCTCCTTCTCGCTCTCGTCGCCGGATGTGGAGGCGCCGAAAAACAACCCGCCGCCGCTCCCGACGCCCGGTCCGATACCGTGAGGAACACCGTGTCCGAAGACGGGTGGACCGTCCTCTTCGACGGCTCGAACACCGATCACTGGCGCGGCTTTCGGAAGGATCACCTCCCCGATGCGTGGCGGATCGAGGAAGGCGCCCTCGCGTTCGTCCCCGACGGCGGCGAGCGCGGCGACATCATTACCCGCGACACGTTCGGCAACTTCGAACTGACCCTCGAATGGAAGATCTCCGAAGGGGGAAACAGCGGCATTTTCTACAACGTCGTCGAGGCGGACCGGTATGACGCCGTGTGGCGCACCGGGCCGGAGATGCAGGTGCTCGACGATGAAAAGCACCCCGACGGGAAAGACCCCAAACACCGCGCAGGCGCCCTGTACGACCTCATCGCGCCCCGCGTGGCTGCCGCGAAGCCCGTGGGCGCGTGGAACGCGGTCCGCATCGTGCTCAAAGACGGGCATCTCGAACACTGGCTCAACGGCGAGAAGGTGGTGGAAACGGAACTATGGACGCCGGAATGGGACGCGCTCGTGGCCGGAAGCAAATTCAAAGACATGCCCGACTTCGGGAAGGCGCGCAGCGGGCGCCTCGCCCTTCAGGATCACGGCAATCGGGTGTGGTACCGAAACATCCGGATACGCGCGCTTTAGCGCTAAACGTTTGTTCGTTAAAATATTATGCCGTTTAGTTGCCCGGCGGCCCTCCAGCCCAATCGAAACGAGGTGCTTCATGATGCGGTCTTTCTCTGTCGTCACGTTCTTTCTTTTCGTGGGCATGATCCCGGTTTTCGGGCAACAGTTCGGCGGGACGGCAGCCGTCGGAGCGGAGGACGTTTTTGTGGGAGAGACGCGCAATCAGGCGTGGCCGGGCATCGTGTACGTCTTCGGTCGCGACCCCGAAGGGGCGTGGGAGGAACGCGCGCGGCTGACGGCTTCCGATGCGGGCGGCGTGGCCGACGGCTTCGGGCGCGCCATGGCCGTCGCGGGCGATCGCCTGCTGGTCGGGGCCAACCTCCGGGATGAGGAGACAGGCGCGGCGTACGTCTTCGAGCGCGGCGCGGACGGGGCCTGGCGCGAGACGGCGCGCCTCCGGGCAGGCTCCACGTCGGCGGGCGACCGCTTCGGCACGTCGGTGGCGCTCGTCGGCGAGGCGGCCCTCGTCGCGGCGACGGGGCATGCGGGCGCCGGCGCGGTGTACGTCTTCGAGCGCGACGCCTCGGGCGTGTGGATCGAGACGGCCATGCTCGCCCCGAGCGACGGAGCCGACGGCGATCTCTTCGGCACCGGGCTGGCCTTCGACGGCGAAAAGGCCCTCGTCGGTGCGCCCGGCAAGCACGACGGCGCGGGCGCCGTGTACGCGTTCCGCCGCGTGGACGGATGGACCGAGGCGGGGCGGCTGGAGGCTTCGGGGGCGGCGGATGGGAGCCGCTTCGGCACGCGCATCGTCCTCCATGACGACGTCGCGCTCGTCGGCGCGCCGCGCGCCCGGGGCGACGTCGGCGCCGTGTACACGTTCGCGTATGACGCCGGGGAAAGCCTGTGGACGCCCCGCGCCATGCTCGTGCCGTTCGACTCCGACCGGGGCCGCTTCGGCGCATCGCTCGCCTTCGATGGGCGGGAGGCATGGATCGGCGCGCCGCGCGGGACGGGCTTTCGGGGGGCTATCTATCGTTTCCGCCGCGCTCCTGACGGCGCGTGGCTCGGCGCGACGAAGACCGGAGACCCGTCGATGCCCCGGCGCATGGGCTTTGCCGCCGCCGTCGCGCTCCGGGGCGGGATCGCCGTGGTGGGGCTTACGGGCGACGACTACGGCATGGGCTCCGCCCGTGTCTATACCCGCGACGGCGCGACGGGTGCGTGGACGCCGGAGGCGACTTTCCGGGGCGAGGTGCGGAACTTCGACGCCGTCACCGGAAGGCGCGTGACGTGCGAGGAAGCGCAAGCCGCCGCCTTCGGGTGCAAAGACGTGGACCTGCTCTCGTTCCTCCCCGTGCAGGCCATCGGCGGCGGGCGCGGCGTACGCACGAACGACCTCTGGGGATGGACCGACCCCGAGACCGGCCGCGAGTACGCGCTCGTCGGCCTCACCGACGCCACGTCCTTCATCGACGTCACCGACCCGAACCATCCCCTCTACCTCGGCATCCTGCCCATGCACGAGGGCGCCCGGGGCAGCGTCTGGCGCGACGTCAAGGTGTACAAGGATCACGCGTTCATCGTCTCCGACGGCGCCGGGCCGCACGGCATGCAGGTCTTCGATCTCACCCGGCTCCGCGACGTCGAGCGCCCGCCGGTCACCTTCACCGAGACGGCGCACTACGACAAGATCAACTCGGCGCACAACGTCGTCATCAACGAGGAAACCGGCTTCGCGTACGTCGTCGGGGCGAGCATGGGCGGCGTGACGTGCGGCGGCGGTCTCCATATGGTCGACATCCGCGATCCCGAACATCCCGCCTTCGCCGGATGCTTCGCGCACACGGGCACGGGGCGGCGCGGCGCCGGTTATACCCACGACGCGCAGTGTGTGGTCTATGCCGGGCCGGACGCCCGCTACCGGGGTCGGGAGATCTGTTTCGGCTCGAACGAGACGGCCCTCTCCATCGTCGACGTGACCGACAAGGAGCACCCGGTCGTCCTCGCGAGGGCAACGTATCCGAAGGTCGCCTACACCCATCAGGGCTGGCTCTCCGAAGATCAGCGCTACTTTTTCATGAACGATGAGGGCGACGAAGCGCAGGGCCTCGTCGCGGGCACGCGCACGCTCATCTGGGACGTCTCCGACCTCGACGACCCGCAACTCGTCGCCGAGCACGTCGCCGACAACCGCGCCATCGATCACAACCTCTACGTACGGGGCCATCTGATGTATCAGTCGAACTACGTCTCCGGCCTCCGTATCCTCGACGTCGCCGACCCCGAAAACCCCGTCGAGGTGGGGTATTTCGACACGGTTCCTTATGGCGAGGACTCGCCGAAGACGGGCGGCGGCTCGTGGAGCAATTATCCGTATTTCGAGAGCGGCATCATCGTCGTGACGAGCGGGCGCGAGGGGGTCTTCGTCCTCAAGAAGAAGGACGTGGGCATCTGAGGGCGGCGCCCGGACCCGAAGCAGCGCCCGGTGCTCCGTCGCAGTTCAATGGAGGGTTCTTTATGAATGACCGGGTGGCGCTTCTGCGGAATTTCTTCGAGCCGGTTTGGAACACCGGCGACCTCGATGCGGTCGAGCGTTTCGTCGCGCCGGCCTATACCATCCACAGTGATCCGGGGGATCCCCGGGACGGGCAAACGCTGGACCTCGACGGTTTTCGTCATCGCCCGAGCGTCTCACGGAGCGCGTTTCCGGATCGCACGTTCACGCTCGGAGAGATGGTGTGCGAGGGCGATCGCGTGGCGGTGAGCCGGCGCATGCGGGGCGCGCACACCGGCCCGCTCGGACCGATCCCGGCCACGGGACGAAGGATTGACGTGGCGGGCCTGACGATCTATTCGTTCGACGGCGCAGGGTGTCCGGACCCTGGCAGGTCGTGGATCGGCTCGCTCAGGCAACTCGGCATTCTGGGAGACGGGTGACGTCCGGTGCAATCGGATCCTTGCGGTTCGAGGCAGATGCTCCCGCGCGCGAAGAGGGGGGCAGAGCGGTCCCGTCAAAGGCAGGTAGAACAGGGTGGCGGGTTACCTTTCCCGGGCGTCGAGGAGCGGGGTGAGGAGAGCGCCGGCGCGGGTCGGCTCGTCGTACAGGTCGCGGCCGGCCTTCAGGCGGTAAGTCTTCACCTGAAGCGCGAGCGTTCGGAGCGTGGCGAGGTGGCGGTCGGCGAGGCGCGCGTCCCGGGCGAGGAAGGTAGTCTGCCCGAGCATGTGGAGAAGGGCGGCGGAGGCCGGAAGCGGCGAGAGCTCGCTCACCGCCCGGTCGGCAATCTCGGGGATGACGAGCGCGCGCGGCACGACGCGGGGCGTGTACCGGCCGGGGAAGAGCGCATCCACGTCGAGGTGATGCTTGTCGGTGAACGTTTCGGAGGCCGACGCGCGGGCGGCGAGGCCGGGGAAGCGTTCGAGCGCGTCGGGGATGAGGCGGAAGTGGCGGCCCATGCCGAGGGCTTCGACGACGCCGTCACGTTCCCGAAGCAGGAGAATGTCATCCGAGAGGTAGCCCCATCCTTCCTGCACGAGACTCATGGCGAGGGTTGATTTGCCGCTGCCGCTTTGCGCGGAGAGGAGCAGGCCCGCGTCGCCGCGCACGAGGCAGGCGGCGTGGAGGAGGTACAGGCCGTGCGGGCGGAGGAGCGCGAGCAGACTGAGGATGAGGAAGTCGAAAAGGAGCCCCCGGCGTGTCTCTTCGTTCGTGAGGTTCGG
>JALSSK010000384.1 GCA_026984335.1 Rhodothermales bacterium | reverse complement strand
AGCGGTCAGGATGTCTTCTTCGTAAAACGAATGCCGGACGACGTGACGCCTCCGGATGTGCTCAAAGAAGGGATTGTTCGTCAACAGAAAATCGATTTTCAGCCCGGAGAAGGTCCCGCGCGCGAAATATGCGTCCCGTCCCGACAGGGTGATTTCCGGCAACTTTTCCAGGGCTTCCTCGGCCACGATCAGGTCGATGTCCTCCGTATTCCGGCCTTCCACGTATTGAAGCATGGCGATGCCGCCCACGAGCATGTAATCGATCCCGCGCTCCCGCAAAAGTGAAAAGAGGCGGCTCACCACCTGAGGCAAAGGAACGTCGCTCATTGCATCGTGCGGGACATTTTTGAAATTGAATACGCGGGCCTTTTGGACGACCTCGCCAATGTTGATCTTGCGCCGTATTTCGACTTCGGCCATATGCTTCCTCCCGCATCCGTTCAACCTTTTTATTGTATGCGGACGCCCGGAGAAAGATCTTCCACCGGGATTCGAGCGGCCGAAACGCGCTGACGAATGCGGAGCGGAGCGAGGAGACGTGACGCGCCCCCTCAGGCGCGCGGGCGGGCGCGCTTCGGACGGGTGCGGGACGTGGTGCGATGCGCGGCGGGAAGGTAGACGCGGAACGTCGTGCCCCGGCCTTTCTCGCTCTCTACCTCGATGCGCCCGCCGAGCAGATCGAGCAGGCGTTTGACGAGCGCGAGGCCGAGGCCGGCGCCTTCGAAACGGCGGCTGCGCCAGTCGTCCTCCTGCGAGAACGGTGTGAAGAGGCGTTGCACGTACGCCTCGGCCATGCCGACGCCGGTGTCGCGCACCTCGACGAGCACCTCGTGCTCCTGCCGCCGCGTCCGTACGGACACACGGCCCGATTCGGTGAACTTGATCGCGTTGGACAGCAAGTTCGAGAACACCTGTTCGATGCGTCGGGGATCGCCCACCACCACCGGGTTGACCGGGTCGAAGTCGCAGGAGAGCGTGAGCTTTTTCCGCTCCAGCGCGGGCGCGATCTTGTCGAGGACGGGGCGCAGAAGGGCGTGGAGGTTGAGCGGCGCCCGCTGCACCGTAACCGCGCCCATCTCGACGTTCGAGAGGTCGAAGAGGTCGTTGACGAGCGTGAGCATGTGCTGGGCGCGGTCCCGGATGGCTTCGACGAACTCGTGGATCTGCGGAGGCAGCGGCGCCTCGCACTCCTCGAGCTCGGAGGCGAGCAGTTCGGCGAAGCCTCTGACGGCGCCGAGCGGCGTGCGGATCTCGTGGCTCATCGTCGCGATGAAGGCCGTCTTGAGCCGGTTCGACGCCTCGGCCTCCTGCTTGGCCTGAAGCAGCACCTCCTCGGCGGTCTTTTGTTCGGTCACGTCGGCGACGATGCCGCTGACGGTGACGTGACCGGCGTCGTCGCGGTGGGGCGTGGCGTGTTCGCGTAGCCAGCGCGTCGAGCCGTCGGGGCGGCGCACGCGGTACGTGACGCGGTGCTCGCGTCCGGTCCGGAGCGCCTCGTCGTGCGCGCGGACGAGCGCGTGATCGGCCGGGTGCACGAGGTCGTCGAGCCAGCGGAGGGCCGAAGGGCCGCGTTCGAGGAGGGCCTCCGGCGCGTGGCCGACGAGCGCCTCGAACTGATGCGTGGCGAAGAGGTAGTGCCGCTCGCCGTCTTCGGTGAACGCGAAGTGGAACAGCCCGTCGTCGATGGCGGCGACGGTCCGGCGATAGCGGTTGCCCACCTGCACCCACGCCCACAGCGTCTCGAAAACGCCGACGAGGTGATCGATCAGCTTGCGTTCGGCGTCGCCCCACGGCCGCTCCGCCCCTTCCCCGACGCGTTCGAAAAGGACGAAGCCGCCCAGCCGGCCGGCGTCGTAGAAAGGGGACCACACCGCTTCGGAAGCGCCGGTGAGAGCCAGCAGCGGGCGCGCCGCCGCCGCCCCGTCGCACGCGTGGACGTGCCGCCGGTCCGAGGCGTCGAGCGTGCGGAGCGCGGGGAAGTCGTCGTGCCGGAGGTGGAGCGCGTCGGTCCGGGCCTCCGCGCGCACCCACACGGCGCGGCTCACGCACAGGGCATCGACCGAGTTGTGGAGGAGCACGTGCAGCCGGTCGGCTCCGGCGACCTCGCCGAGGATGCGGGCCGCCGCTCTCAAAAACCCGTTTTCGTCCGGGTTCGCGAGCGCGGCGGCCCGCAGGTCGCCCTCGGCTTTTCGATAGCGATCCCGCAAGGCCAGCTCCTCCTCGCGCCGGCGCTCGCGCGTCACGTCCTCGATCATCAGCACCCCGCCGACGACGACGCGGCCCGGCAAAAAGATCGGCGAGCCGTGCACGACGAGGCGACGCGCCTCCGCCTCGGAGCGCCGCTCGAAGGTCGTCTCCACCCCGTGAAACGCTTTCCCCTTTTCAAGGATGTCCCGCACCGGCCCGTGGATCCCGAGGTCGAGGCCGGGGATCTCGAAGATGTTCAGTCCGATCCACGCGTCGTCCACCCCCTCGCCCACGATCTGCCGGAACGGATGGTTCTCGAAGGTGACCATCCCCTCGGCGTCGAGGTGAAGCATCCCGATGGGGCTCTGTTCGAGGAACGTGCGATAGAGCGACTCGCTCTGGAAGAGCGCCTCTTCCACTTCCATCTGTTCGGTCACGTCGAAGACGACGCCTTCGAGTTCGGCCCGTGCGTTTTCGGGAGCGCGGAAAAGGTGGATCTCGGCCATGCGGTGCTCCCCGTTCCGGGCCCGAAAAGGCGTCCGCACCGAGGCGCGACCGTCCGCGAGGGCTTCCTCGAACGCCTCCGTGAGCCGCTCCCGCTCTTCCGCGGGAACCGCTTCGAGCCAGAAAGCGCGTCCGATCATCTCCTCCGGCGTATAGCCGGTCATGCGCCGCGCCTCCGCGTTGGCATAGCGCACCGCGCCGTCGGCCCGCATCCGGAGCGCGAGCACGGGCATGTTCTCGACGAGCGTTCCGAAGCTCGACTCACCCTGAGACGCCGTCTCATCCTCGGGATAGCCGACGAGGATCCACCCCGCCGCCCGGCCGCTCCTCAGCCCCAGCAACAGCAGGCCGCCGGGCTTGACGGGCAACAGGCGCGGCGCCTCCGGCGGCAGTTCGCCGAGCATGCCGACGAGCTCTCCGGGCAGGCGCTCCCCCCTTTTCCAGCCCCACAGCGACGCGCCCAGCGGGTTGATCCGCAGGCATACGCCGTCGCCGTCCACTTCGGCTACGGCCACCTCGGCGCGATCCGGCAGATGCGGCAAGATTTGCGCGCCGTAGGCAGAGAGGACTTTCCATTCGGGAAGGGACATCGGGCAATAAACGCGATTTCGGCGGGAACGGGAGAGCAGAACGGGACGCCTCTCGGCCGCGGCAAATAAGGGGCCAAATCGTGTTTTCCCCCGACCCGGTGCGCTTCTTCGCCCTTCGAAGCCGACGTTCCGAAAGTCATCATCGGCCGTTCGGGGGTGCGGCCGCCGCGCACGGTAATTCGAGACCCGGGGTTGCCCACCGGCGACGGATGATTTACCTTGCGGAAATTGATCCGCCCCCTCATGAACCTCCCTCTCCTCATACGGCTCGGCGCTCAGACCGACACCGGGCGGAGGCGCGCGCACAACGAAGACCGCTTCGCCGTCGGGACCGACCTTCCGGCGGGTCCGTGGGATGTTTTTCCCGAAGACGCTTTTCCCGTCGGCCCGCTCGGGGTCGTGCTCATGGTCGCCGACGGCATGGGCGGCATGCGGGCGGGCGAGCACGCCTCGAAGATCGCCGTCGAGGCCGTCCGGGCCCTTTTCTCGAACCTCTCCACGCTTCCCGCTTCCGACGAGGCCGCCCTCGAGTACGTGAAGGAGGCCCTCATGACGGCGCATCGGGCCGTCGCCGACGACGCCGGGCGGAACCCCCGACGCACGGGCATGGGCACGACGGCCGTCCTGGCATGGATCATCGCCGACGGGATCTTCCTGGCATGGAGCGGCGACAGCCGGGGCTACCTCTTCACCCCCGCGGGAGAGCTCGACCTGCTCACGTCCGACCACTCGCTCGTGTGGGAACTCGTGAAGCTCGGTCATCTTACCCCCGAGGAAGCGCGCCGCCATCCCGAGAGCAACCTCATCACACAGAGCCTCGGCGACGACTTCCATCGCCCCGCGCCCGACGTCGCGCAGGCGCGGCTGACGCCGGGTTGCCGTCTGCTCCTGTGCAGCGACGGTCTCAACGGCATGCTCTCCGACGACGAGATCCGGCAGCTCCTCTCCACCGACGCGCCGCCCGGGCGCACGTGCGATGCGCTGATCGACGCCGCCAACGAAGCCGGAGGGCTGGACAACATCACCGTGGTCCTCCTCGATGTGGTGACGCCCGGGGATGCCGCCTAACGCCTCCGCGCGCCCGAGCGGGACCGCCCGCCGGAACGCCCGGTGGTGAAACGCAGACTCGCCTTGCCGAGGTAGATGAGGTCGCCGTCCTGAAGCGCGACGGGCTGCCGCCGCACCTGAAACGGGACGAGGAACCCCTTCCGCACCACCGACGTGCCGCACGTGCTCTGTTCGTCGTAGAGGCGAAAGGCGGCGGCGGCCTCGTCGTACGCGATGCGGGCGTGCACGCGGGAGATGGTGGCGTGGATGTGCTGTTCGTCCTCGTCGAGGCGGGGATCCTCATAGTCGAGGAAGGCGACCGTATTGCGCCAGACGATGCGCCCCCGCTCGTCGGTGACTTCGGCCTGCCGCCCGAGGGTGACCGGCGCGCCGCTTCGGATCACGTACTCCTCTTTCGAGGCCCGCCCCGCGATCACCTTCAGCGTGGCCGTCGCCGCCGCCCGCCGCTGATGCCATTCGACGTGGTACGGATGCTCCTCGAACCGATTCTTGAGCTTTTGCGGGGGCGCGCCATGGAATTTCCACCGCACGTGCAGGCTGCCCGGCGCGGGGATGCGGGCGTCGGCGAGGCGGCGGAGCACGGCCGCAGCGAAAGGCTCGCGCTGCCCGCCGAGCGCCGTCTCGAAGCGTTGCCGCGCGGCCTCGTCCGGGGCGAGCACATGGAGCGTCAGCCCGTGGAACGGAAACGACCGGCGGTACGGCTCGGCGGCGTGCTCGATCTCGTCGAGGAGGCTCCGGCGCAGTTCGAGCGGCTCGGAGGGAGGCTTTTTTCGGAAGAGGACGCGGAGCTTCCGAAGCCCCTTTTCCCACAGAGGATCGACCGCTTCGCCTTCCCCGGCTGAGGCCGCCGCGTCGTGCGCGCGTTTGAGCCGTTCGATGGAGGCCTGCGCCTGCCGCATCCACTCGGCGTCGGCCTCGGACGCGCCGGGCGTCGCAAGCCGCTCCCCAAGCTCGATCCGCATCAGCTCCAGCGCGTGCGGCTCCAGCCGGGCGGCCTCCGGGTCGGCCCCGACGGCGCGCAAAAGCAGGATCGCCGTCTCCAGCGTGCGGCGGGTCTCCTCAAGGGAGAGCGCGCCCTGATGCGCCCACCGCTTTCGGATCTCGCGCAAGAGGCTCACCCGGCTCCGTCCCTCGTGCCCGATCTCGCGGAAGACCTGGTGAAACTTCGTGTACATCAGCGTGAGCAGGTCGCTCGTGTCCCACGTCTCGACCGGCTTGTTGTGCAATACCGCCCGTGCTTCGCGCATCCACCGCCCGCCGTAGACGAGCCGCATCTCGCGCTCGATGTACGGATGAAGCACCCGGTGGAGCACGTCGAGCGCATCGCCGACGCGGGCCCGGTACGAGAGCTGTTCGTTCACGGATTCCATGGCGCACACGTTCGAGGATGCGTGGTTCGAGGATGGGTCGGGCAAAGGTTCGGAAAAGGAGTTCCTCAAGCCCGGCGAGCGGGTTGGCAGGGGCTCCGTCTCTCTTTTAAGCCGCTTCTTCATCGAGGTTCGTCACGGGGGATGAGGCCGAGGTCGGCGGCGGCTTCGGCGACGGCGCCGGCGAGGGGGGCCGCCACGGCGCCGCCCGCGCCGCCGTTCTCGACGAGCACCGCCACGGCGATCTGTGGGCCGCCCGGCTCATCGGGCCTATGGTATGGCGCGAAGCCGGTGAACCAGGCATGGTTCCGCGTCACGCGGACGCGCGCGCCGTCGCGCCACACCCACGCCTTCTCCTCGGCGGTGCCCGTCTTCCCGGCCATCGGCACGGAGAGGTCGCGGAGGCGGTGGCCGGTCCCCTCGCGGTCGGTGACGACGCGGCGCATGAAGGCGGCGAGCGCGCGGGCGTCCGGGGGCAGCAACACGTATCGCACGGGCCGCCGGTCGCCCTTCGGATAGCGGACCCACCGCACCTCCGGAAGCGCGCCGCCGTTGGCGAGGGCCGCCGAGACGCGCGCCGCTTCGAGAGGACTGCCCGTCACCGGCCCCTGTCCGAAGCCCGCCTGCCGCAGGTTGTCCGGTTCGCGGAGGAGCGCGCGCTTCTGCCGCCGCGTGAGCGACGGACCTCCGAGGTCGAAGCCGAAAAGCTCCATCGTCGCCAGCAGCGAGTCCGCTCCGACGACCTCGCGGGCGAGGTGGGCGAAATAGACGTTCGACGAGGCGACGATGCCTCGCGCCATGTCCACGCTGCCGGTCGGTTCGTGGCGGCGGGCATAGCGGTCGCGCGCGTGCACGGTATGCGTCCAATGGACGGCGTCCCGGTCTTTGCGCAGCGCGGCGATGGCCGTGACGAGCTTGAACGTGGAGCCGGGCGGCTTCGCGCCTTTCCCGAAGCCCCGGTCGAAGAGGTCGGCGTCGGCATGGGCGGCGGCGGGGTCGGTGAAGGCGGCGCGGGGCAGGGGATGCGTGACGGAGGCGAGCACGTCGCCCGTGGCGGCGTCGAGGACGACGACGGAGGCGACCTTGCCTGCCGGCGCGCGCTCGTCGAGGATCTCCGCCACCCGCGCCTGAAGCCGCACGTCGATGGTCAGGTAGAGGTCGCGGTTGCGGCGGAGGAGCGCGCGCGCCGCGCCGCTCTTCGCGCCGTACCGCACGAGCGAGACGAGCTCCGCATAATCATACCGCACGAGGGGCTCCGCCGCGCCCGCGCGCGTGCGCCGTTTCTCGACGGGCCGGGGATGATTGTCATAGCCTCGGAGGTGGGAGAGGTACCTGTTCTCTGCATAAAGGCTGTTCTTCGCCCCCCACTTCACGCGCGTGCGAACGTCGCCGAGGAGGTAGAACGTGAGGGCCTCGAACGGATAATGGCGCGCATCCGTCGGGTTCATCCGGTCCACGTCCACGCCGAGCCGCTCGTACACCGGGCGGAAGCGCTCGACCTCTTCCCGGCGGCTCGTGGCCAGCGGGATGCCGTTGCGGTCGTAGATCGTGCCGCGCGTGAGTTCGCGCCGGGCGTCGAGGATGCGGGGGTTGTAGACGTACGCCCGCCCGCCGTCGCCCCGGACGACGAGCGCCGGCTGGACGGCCCACGCGTCGGCGCGGATCGTCTGGATGTACGCCGCCCGCGCCGCGAGGCCGCCGAAGAGCACGAGCGCCGCCGCCGTCACGCGACGCACGGGCCGCCGGAAATGACGCCGCTGCGCCTCGTACTGCACCGCCGAGGCGGGGTGCGCCGAGAGGCTCATGAGCATCCCGAGCATCACGAAGTTCACCGCCATCGACGATTTCCCGAAACTCAGGAAAGGCGTGACGACGCCCGAGAGCGGAAGCACGCCGAAGGCGCCCCCGGCAATGAGGAACACCTGAAAGAAGAGAAGGAGCGCCACGCTGAGGCCGAGGAAGAGGCTGTACACGCCCCGCGCGCGGAGGGCGATGTGGAAGGCGCGGTAGACGAGCACGGCATAGAGCGCGAAGACCGTCAGGAGCCCGAGGAGCCCGAGCTCTTCGCCGAGGGCGGGCAGCGCCATATCCGTGTGCGCCGCCGGGATGTACCCCGGATGCCCGAGGCCGATGCCCTGCCCCGTCAGGCCGCCGGTGGCCATGGCCCAGAAGGCGTGCGCGAGGTGGTCGCCGCCCCGCGCAAAGTTGTCCCACGGCGAGAGGAGCATCTCGATGCGCTCGGCCACCATCGGCACGGCGCGCGTGCGGAAGGTGTACCAGAAGACGGCGGCGAGCGCGGCGAAGCCCAGCCCCACGGCCGGCCACCGGTCGCGCGCGATGCCGTAGAGCACGAGGAACGTGCAGGCAACGACAAGCGCCGGTCCCATGTCGCGCAGGGCGAAAAAGACGAGCACCGCCCCGAAGATGCCCACGACGACGGGCAGCGCATCGCGCACGCGCGGGAGGTTGAGCCGGTGGAGCGCGCGGGGCAGGCCGTTGCGCTGCTTGAGTTCGCGGAGAAACTCCCAGTGCCGCGCGAAATAGCCCGCGAGGAAGAGCACGAGGGTCAGCTTGATGAGCGCCACCGGCTGCACGCTGCCAAGGAGCGGAAGCACGAGGTTGACCTTGGCCTCGCTGCCGGTGGGGCCGGAGCCGAAGAGGAAGAGCGCCGCCGCCGTGGCCACGCCGAGGCCAAGCCACGAGAAGGTCCGTTGCCGCCATCCCCTGTGCTGAAAATCAAACCCGCTGACGAGGCCGAGGAGCGCGCCGCCGACCCCGATCCCGGTCACGAACCCTTCCGCCCGCATAAGGTCGCGCAGGGGGTCCGAAAGGCCGAGCATGAGCATCAGCGCCAGGCCCGTGAGCAGATGCGCCACCGGCAGGAGCACGGCGTCGCCCGCGAAACGGCGGAAAAACCAGAAGAGATGCAGGCCATAGAAAACGGCGAAATAGACGAGCGCCAGCCCCCAGAAATGCCGGGTGTACGTCGCCGGGTCGCGCACGATGAGGCGCGGCTTGACGCGCTGAAGGGCGGCGGCGCTCTCGAAGAGCGGGATGCGGTGCTCGGTCGCCTCGAAGCGGGCGCGCGCGTTCCCGTCGAGGCGGGGGAAGGCCGCCGGCGTGAAGGCGTGGTACCGCGCCACGGGCCGCACCACGAGGCTGTCGCCCCGGCGGAAGCCGGACAGGCGGAAGCGTCCGTCGGCGTCCGTCCGCGTCTCGGCGGTGCGGCTGCCGCGCGCCGTCACCGTCACGCCCGCCATCGGCCGGCCCGCCGCGTCGCGGACGCGCCCCTCGACGCGGAGCGGGCCCGTGGCGGCGAAGACCGTCGCCGCCGTGTCGCGCCGCACGCGTCCGTCGGGCGTCAGGCCGAGGCGTGCGCGGCTCCGCGCCAGGCGTTCGCGGAAGGCCCGCCCTCCGCGCTCGGCGTCGCGGGCGGGCACGGCGAGCGCGCTCGTGTTCAGGAAACCCACGTTGGGCAGCGCCCCGGAGAGCCGCCGCTCGGTTCGCCGCCGCATCACGTACGCATAGACGTGCGCCGCCGCCAGCCGCCGGTCGTCGGGGTCGGCATAGACGGCCGTCAGCGCGGGCGCGAGGGCGCGGCTGCTCTCGAGCGCGCTCAGGTTGACGACCTCCCCCGCCTCGATGAGCGCCGCCGCCTCGGCGAACCCGCGCGTCTGCGCCCGGTACGTGAGCGTCAGCCCGAGCGCCACGAGGAGCGAGGCCGCCAGCATCCACCGCCGCTCCTGCATCCGCTCCCGGAGCGCGCGCATCCCTTCGCCGTCTATGGGTTTTCGTGTCCTCATC